>JBFLZA010001229.1:0-1521 GCA_040756535.1 Cyanobacteriota bacterium | reverse complement strand
GCCCTCTACAGGCTTAATTCAGCATTCATCATTCAGCATTTATTCCAGATTACTCGGTCTTGTTTTAAATTCATCCGCAGAACCAAGGGAGTAATCATCAATTTGGAAATCACCAAAGGGTTTCTGAATTAAGCGCGATCGCAACGCTTCATCGAGTACGACACCAGGCGTTTCTTGCCTCACCCCAATAAGAATCACACTCCTTTGGTAAGACGTTTCATCCTGATTAGGAATACAATTTTCTCCTTGAAATTGCCCTAAATTTAATAAGCGATAATTTTGCACACTCGGAACATCGCGAAATAGCTTTTTCCCTAACAGTTGGATTTGCTTCGCTCGTTCAAATGCCCTCCGTTCTTCCTGTGCTTGCTGCCCCTCACAAGAGGCGGTTCCTACAGAAATAATCTGACTAGGATTGTTCATTATCTTTTGAATCCCTTCAGATTCGAGGTCAGACCTTAAAGTTTCAAGAGGAATCAGGCGATCGTTATGTTTAACTTGATATGAACTGCCAAATTGCCATTTATATTCTCTGGAAAGAACAGCGACGTTAAACTCAGCCGTTCTCCCTTGGCTATCTGCTCCTTCTACATACGGGAAGTAATCTACATCTCCTTTTTCTTGCGGAATTTGAGCATTTTTAGGCCAAGAACGTCGGGCAGATGTAGAATCTGAAGTGTAAAGTGCCAAAGCTCCTAAACTGATTAATCCCAATAGCACCAGCAGGAATGCCAAGGGAGCGAGAAAGCGGATTTTATCGTCCTGATTTTGTTGAGGTGGCACTTGTTGAGTGCCAGGAATGCCCATTTTATCAATTAGGAAGGCAAAGAAAGCAATCAGGGGCCATCGGTCATCTTGCTGATTTTGTTGCGGTGGCAACGTCGTTGTTGTTGGTTGCGGTGGCAACTGTTGCGTGCGAGGACTACCCACCATGTTGACGGTTTCAACAGCACTAAGGCCGGGTTGGCCTTCAAGTTCTGCAAGACGATCCAAAATCGCTTGAGCGTTAGCAGGGCGCTGATTTGAGGCACGCGCCATCAACCAATCGATTAAGTTTAACAGTCCAGGTGAAATTCCGGACGCATGATTGCGCCAGTTCAACGTATCGGTTCGGACATCATACATTTTATTGGGATGCTGTCCCGTTAGCAAAAAGACAAAGGTGCGTCCCAATGCAAAGAAATCCGATTGCACCCGCGCTTCACCATTCATTTGTTCGGGTGCGGTGTAGCCTGTAGAGACAATCGCCGTAATCCCTTGTCCTGCACCCAGTTTGGCGAGATAGGTTCTCGTCACTTCCCGCGCTGTACCAAAATCAATCAACACCAACTGCCCATTAGGCCGGAGCATGATGTTTGAAGGCTTAATATCTCGATGTAGATAATTTTTGTCATGCACCAGCTTCAACAGTACAGCAATCTGCTTCATCCATGCGATCGCTTGCTGTTCAGAAATGGGGCGATTCCCCTGTGCTGCCAACCACTCATCTAAGTTAGAGCCTTCGATTTTTTCCATCGCAAT
>JBFLZA010001228.1:0-1523 GCA_040756535.1 Cyanobacteriota bacterium | reverse complement strand
TGGTTTAACCCCTCTAGTGGGAGATGTACCTTACCTGGGTCAGACTATTCCCTATTTAAAATTTATTGCGCCTGGAATGATGGCAATTGGGGTACTGTTCCAATCCTTTTTTGAAGGTGCTTTTGGTAGTTTTCTGCGCTTGAGTTATCAAAAAACGTGGCAAGCCCTGCTAACTGCACCTTTGAGCTTCACAGAAGTGTTCCTGGGTGACTGGCTATGGGCCGCAACGAAGGGAACCATGGCGGGTCTTTTAACGGGTATAGTTGCAGTCGTCTGGGGTCTTTATTCTAGCTGGCATTTACTTGTGTCTTTGCCATTGATTATCTTGGGCAGTCTGCTCTTTGCTGTGATCGGATTATGTTCGGCAGGAACGGTGCGTACCATTGATCAAATTAATGTACCGATGTTCTTGTTCATTGTCCCGATGTTTACCCTCTGCGGCACCTACTTTCCCCGTAGTACCCTCCCATCTGCGATCGGTAATGTAGCTAATTTGTTACCTCTAGCCTCGCTAGTTGACCTATTGCGCTGGCCGTTGGGATTACCGAATTTCTGGTTTTTAGAATTAATTTGGTTATTGGTTTGGATTGGTGTGTTTTCCGTGCTGGCGTGGCGGCAGATTTATCCTCAGTTGTTCCGTTAATTGAGTTGCAGAATCAATGAGTAGGCTTCTTGCTTTCAATGGATAGGACGGGCAAGATGCCCATCCCACAAAATCCCACAAAAAAAAATGACTCTTGTGGGGTAGGGTCGGAGTTGGCTCGATAGTTTGCTGAAATGGAATGCTCTTCAAGAAGGTTAGTGCAGCGCGGCAAAAATACCCCACCAGTTCAAAAAAGTCAAAAAGCTTACTATACAAACTTTCTTCCCTTCTGCCCCCTGCCTCCTGTCTTCTGCCTTCTTGCACTAGTTGTCAGACCTTGAGTTTATCTTACTGTCAGGGATCTAATTTTTTTGCGATCGCTGTAACTTTCCAAGCTCGAAACGGGATTACTAAGGATAATGCCCTTTTTGAGCCTGCATCTATGACGTATAGCCTCAGAATTGCCGATATTCCCGCAAGTGAGCGCCCTCGCGAGCGATTACTCGATCAAGGGGCTAAAAATCTAACAACAGCGGAACTCATCGCAATTTTGTTAGGCACAGGTCAAGGGAAAGGAAAGCTGTCTGCGATCGGGTTGGGACAATATATCTTGCAGCAGTTAGGTCAAAACCAGCGCGACCCCATGGAGGTGCTGCGAAGCATTCATCCTCAGGAGTTGATGCAATTTCATGGCGTGGGCCCTGCCAAAGCGACAACGATTTTAGCAGCCGTTGAGCTAGGAAAACGGGCGTTTCAGTCTCGACCTTCAGAGCGTACTGTGATTGATAGCCCCGCAGCAGCAGCGGCTGCTCTCAGCCATGACTTGATGTGGCAAACTCAGGAACGATTTGCGGTGTTACTGCTAGATGCCAAAAATCAGTTGTTAGGAACCAAAGTGATCACGATTGGCACGGCAACAGAGACATTGGCGAATCCTCGT
>JBFLZA010001227.1:0-1525 GCA_040756535.1 Cyanobacteriota bacterium | reverse complement strand
GTTTGAGCTGTTGTAGGACGTTAATTAGCAGCGCTCAGAACAAAAATTCAGAGCGGGACAGTTGATTTTCTAAGTGGATTTGATACAATGGAGGGAGCATTTTCATTAGATAGGTCATATTGACAATAATTGACCTATCTTTTTTTTACCAGAATTCGCTAGATCTTTACAGTGCAAGGATTATTGGGCGCGTGTCGCCCCCTCAGTATACAGTTAGACAATGGCAGGTTTCATAAAGCGAAAAAGCTGAAAATCCCAGAAAATATTATTTTAATGTTTCAACCCGCCCATTGTCCGGAATCAAATCCCATAGATGGGGTGTGGCAGTATCTAAAGAAGGGGTTAAGATGGGACTTACCAAATAACTTAGAGGAGTTACGGCTGTTAATTAGTCAACAATTGGAAAAGATGAATTCAGAAGTGATTGCCTCAATAGTGGGACGAGCTTATATATTGGCAGCACTATCTGTAGTAGATATTTAAAGAATTGCTATTAGATATTGGGTAGGGCTTAGGTGAGTTTCTAAGACTCTCTGGTACAATTGAGGAAACATATTTTTGGTCAAGGGGTGTTGAACAGACACCCCGATTTTTTGAGGGCTAGGTTTGTTCAACCCCTGATTATCTCTGCTTTCCAGCCCCTTTGTCACCCCTTGAGCCGCAGTGAACACTTCAACATCTCAATCGACTTGGAGTAGCACAAGGTTTTGCGATCTAATCGGGCCAGGTAATGCCTCAGCCTTGTATTTTCTCCGTCGATAGGAGTCATATAGGTCTTGCTGACGATGTAGTCTCCATCCTGGATAAACATCTGGTACACCGACCACCCGTCGGTGAGATAAAAGAAACACCCGAAGCATTTGACAATTAGCCACAGAGGTTTGAAAGTCTGTGCACTGCGTTCGCGCAGCGTCGCCTTCGGCGAATCACCCACTGTCCATGCCAGGATACCCGCCTGAAAGTGATTGAGCGCAGTCCAAATCCACAGCTTGTTACGTTTATTGCCCACAAAGGTTTGAAGTTCATCAAGGTCGGTAATCTTAGGAATCTCCAAGGGCCTGTGGGGCATCCGGTAGTGACAAACTTGCTGCTCGAACCCAATGCAGGATGGTCGTGTGGTGAATGTCTGTGACTCGCAAGGGTTCCTCGCAGTCCCAAGACAACAGAGGTACATTTTGAGGCACAGTTGCTTGACATCGTTGGAATACTGCCAGGGTCGGTAATGATCTAGGAACTGGCGACCACAGTGCTTGCATTTGTAGCACTGTCTACCTTTACGATGACCGTTCGCAAGATAAATCGGTGGCGTTAGATTTTGGACACTTCATTGAGGGAGTTGGGGTGAAGGCGTTTATTCTTCTATTTTGCCCGAAACATCATTACTCTTTCAGCAACGCCTAAATTTGCATCCCAACACCGTTTGTATTCTTGGCGATTAATCGCTCAAGTTTAAGATGCATCTTCAAAAACTTCCAAAGCACCTCAATCTGCCATCGCTTTCGATAAGTTTCACTCACCTCTTCGT
>JBFLZA010001226.1:0-1528 GCA_040756535.1 Cyanobacteriota bacterium | reverse complement strand
CATATGACCATCCTCGTACCAGAGCATCGTAGAACCCCATAGCAAACTTAATCGCTGCGGCATCGCTAATTGCCTCACTCATGCCTATCACATAGTCAATGTGTTGGCAGATGGCTTCTGCCTGAACCTCAGAGTAGCAGGCATTGAATACCACGCACTGCACTTGATTCGTAAACAGCCCGAACAGCCTTGCCAGGGCATCGGTAGGAACACGTTGAGATCTTCCAGCATTATCTTCCAGAGCCAAACCGTCTATTCCGGCTTCATGCCCACAAAAGTGGACTATCTCTGGTTCCAAATCCAACAGAGCGCGACGCAAGTCATCAGCACGGACTGCCCACCGTTGCTCCAGCACATACTTCTCCCGCCAATTTGCCAACCGTAGTGCCAGATCAATTTCTCGCACTTCTTTATCCAGGCGCAGTCTGACTTCATTCACAGGACTAGCTGCTAGAACCAAAATACGGCGCTTGGGGGGGAGAGACTGGTTCGGATCGATTGGTTGAGATGCTGCTCCAGTGTTAATAATCTGCGTAATCTCGCCCACTGTTAAATTCCCGCTGACCTGAAGCTCGCTAAGAATGCTTTGTAGCTGTTTTGGATCGGGCTGATTATCTGGCTGCATTGAGTTTGCTGGTGGTATAGATTCTATAGGGACAGTTCTTTGGACAGAAATTTGGGCATTCGCAAATTCTTTATGGATGACCGATCGCCATGCGAGTTTGCTATCTTCCAATCGAAGAAAGCCTGCCCAGAAAGCTTCCATCCAAGGCGAATCAACCTCTGGGATCTGGGGACAACCGTGATCTGGAAAGCAAGAGGGGAAAGCCTCTGCATTTTCTATCAGTCTTTTTAGAACCTCCTGGGAGTTTAGTGGCAGGTAGTTCCAATTGTCTTGCAAAAGGCTGAAGAAAGAAGATAAATCACCCGTCTCTCCAATTCGGTTAATTGCGTGTTCTACGAGTGATAAAACTCCATTGGTCAAGCCATGAATTTCCTGTACTGCTTCATAACTCTCAATAGTGTTAATCGCCTGAAGTTCTGTAAAGGAGAGTTCATCCAGAAAAAAACGATGGGCAATGTTGAAGGGAGAGATATCAGCAGTTTTGTGACAGCAGAGATGCCAGAGACGTGCATCTCCAGCTACCAGAAACCGAAGTTTTGCCCCTGCTGTTCCAGCATCATGCCTTTGATTATGGTAGTCACGCAGCATCAGCAAAAGTTTCCTGAGTGGCGTTTCTGGAGCTTCAGCCAAGGCTTGGAGAACAATCACTAAATGAGTTGCTGTAGTTTTTTTTCCCAGAGTACTCAGAACTTTCCGCAATTGGAAGTCCATACTGCGGTTGGCAAATTGCTCCACAACTGTTTTAAGCACATCCGCCAGGGTATTTTCTGGAGGAACTTGGTTAACTACCTCAATTAATCGTTCAATGAAAAGCTCTATGAATTCATCACTATTGTGCATCCCGCGAGGCAAGGCGACAGGGATAAACTTCATGCCAGGGATGGGAGGCTTTTGGCTTACAAG
>JBFLZA010001225.1:0-1529 GCA_040756535.1 Cyanobacteriota bacterium | reverse complement strand
ACACCCCGCGCCTCAACGCTTGCAAGATTTCCAGCCAATGGCAAGCGGACAGTTTGTTCCTCCCAAATTGCACCCAATTGCAGCCCTATGTCATAAGGTAATAGGTTGACCGCAGACCCAGTATCTAGCAGTGCATTCGCGGAGACAGAAAAGCCTGCATGACTCAGAGTGATGGGAATCGTGGGTAATGCTTCATCGTCAGAAAAGGGAAACTCGATTTTACTGGGCATGAGTAGATGCTTCTTGGTCATCCCCAATCATCTGCATCAGAATGTTTGCAGCTTCCGTTGCGTCGTAGGGCGACAAAACCGGATACTCTAATGCAGAAAAGATGACTTGTAGTTCAGCATCTGGGATTTGTGCGGCTAGGAGTTTGAAGAGAGATAATTTGTCTGACTGGCTCAGATTGTTCACCAAAGGAATTAACTCAGCGAGAGACATGGTTTAAACTCCCAGACATACGAGAATACATTGATCATAAGCGATCTGTGAGAGACGGTCTAACAATCCCGTTGCACACCCACCGTATCAGGTTGGCTGGCTGAGTCCGAGAGGACATGGCAAATTAAGAGATCCAACGAAAATTATCAGAGATTAGCCGCGATCTTGGATATAACCTACCATTTGTTTGTACGCTTGTGCGTGTTCATGACAATTGAGCCTATAGGAGAGTAGCGATGTACAAAGACCCAATTTTGGAAGAGATCCACAAGTACAGAGAAGAATACGCAAAATCCTTTAACTATGACCTCAAGGCAATATTTGAGGATTTGCGAAAGAAGCAAATGAAGAGCGGGCGGAAAGTTGTGAAACTCCCAATCAAGTGCTGGTCTAACACTGCACTGCACCCGACCGGAAGCTAAAGCATTCGATCGAATCGGAAAATCTCTAAGCGCTTCTTTATTGTGTGGAAACCGCAGTAAAGCAATAGCTGTTTTCGTTGAAGCATTGTTTGCGTTCGCGTAGCGTGCCGGAGGCATATCGCGCCAGCAGGATAACAAATCGATGGAGCGGACGGAACAAAGATATTGGTTAGAAGATGAGGGTAAAACAAGCGATCGCTCCTCACTTTTTTATCGATAGGCGATCGCACTTTTTGGCTGGATGCGATAATTAAATAATATCTTGCTTGTAAATTAAGATAGCCAGATATATGACTGAGTTGCTCGAACAAGCAATTGCCCGCTTGAAAACTCTAAGAGCTAGCGAACAAGATGCGATCGCGGCGATGATTCTAGAAGAACTTGAAGACGAAATCCGTTGGGATGAAGCATTTAAGCGTTCTAAAGATGCCCTGGCTTTTCTTGCAGGCGAGGCGATGGCTGAATATCGTGCGGGTAAAACTCAAGAATTAGACCCAGAAACAATGTGAAATCGCGTACAACTAACCAATTCGTAGAGCCTTTGCCGATTTACCAAAGCAAGTTCAACAACAGACACGCGAGGCATATCGCCAATTTAAACAAGATCCCAGTCATCCCAGTCTCCGCTTTAAAAAGATCCATCCAGAATTGCCAATTTATTCTGAT
>JBFLZA010001224.1:0-1529 GCA_040756535.1 Cyanobacteriota bacterium | reverse complement strand
AGGCACCGCGAATTTTGACCGAGAATGCCTCATTTACAATGGTCAAATTTGTAAAGTCGGTTGTATGTTCATAGAATGTATCGTCTGTTGTAGTTAAGGTAATTTCCACAATAGAGCCTGAAATCGACTTAATCTGATAATTCAGAGCATTCTGTTCTATATTGATGTAAACCCCGTAATCAGTCGGTGTAGTCAGATCAGCAACTGAAGTATCGACACCCTGATCTTCCAAGAGAGCGGAAAGGGCCGCCAGATTCGTATTCAAATGTGTACTATCCACCTTCTCCCCATCCGTCCCAGAAGCCACTACCTTATTCGGTCCTCGGGAAGGAATTGCAATACCTCCGAACAGGTACCGCTCCATTTTGTACTCTTGATCGCTATAGGTCACAACATGGTTTTTCCATGCTGCAAGTATATCGAGATCTTGGGTCAGGGGCACGATGGTATAGATTTCCTGATCCGCCAGAAGATCTATCGCTCGGGCATGAGCATCCAAAGTCCCCTGAGGATAGGCATCGCTTATTTCATCCAGCCCCAGAGCATAAAGTGTTCTGCCTGGACAGTTGAGCTTCGCCAGATAGCATCCCATCGCGAGTGGGTTATCCGTCGTAATAGGACCAATCTCATTTTCAATCTCAGTTGTAGTATCGAAACTGAGAATCGTTGGATTTGTAGCCTTTGCCGAAACATCCTTGCGCAAAGCCTTATAGCCGAGATAGATTGTAGCGCTACCATAGAAAATCGGCTCTGTTGTTCCTGTCAAATATCTCCAGAATGGCCTTCCATTGTCATCCCGCATAAGAAGTTGCTTGATATGAACTTCACCATCTGTCGTCACATAAACTTCCGGAGTTGGTCTCGTCCCAGGTGTAGCAGCTCCACTCAGATTCTTAGAAACAAAATAAAACCACTTGCCGGCTACTGTCATCGATTCCGATAGCTCGCTACTTATTTCAAAAGTGCACTCGCTATCACCAGATCCGCCTCCCGAAATAATTCGAGTGACAGTTCCTTTCAATGCTCCGTCAAACCAGAATTCGTCCCCAACTTCTACGGCACAACACGTTCCATACACCATTCGAGCTGCATAAGCCACGCCATTATTGAATAGATTAGGCAGAGAAGTGCTGTTTTTATGAAGTGCTATATAAGCTTCCCGACCTTTTGTAGCCAGACCTTGACCCAAATTGGCTGTCGAAAGAACAAGTAATTCACCCGGAGCTATACCAGACAGAGAAGCCAAATTAGGAAAATATGCATTAATCTGGGTAACAACGGCAGCTTTATCAGCAGGAGATACAAAAGTGATAATTTGCCAAGGACTCCCGCTTATCGAAATAATTAGAGTTTGTCCATTTAGACTTGCAGGTACAAGAGTAGCAGTTCCCGTCAGACTAGCAGCTGCCGAAGATACAAGCAGTTTAGCTACATCGGCGCTACCGACATCAAATTCATCTTTTATCTTAGTAGCATCGGCATAAAGCTTAACCCGAGGGGACCACCCATCCCCATCTCCATCATCTACG
>JBFLZA010001223.1:0-1532 GCA_040756535.1 Cyanobacteriota bacterium | reverse complement strand
AGATCCATTATTCGAGGGGTTGCTTTCAAATATCATTACAAAGATAAAAAACTAAGCGTTCCATTAATTTCATCACTGAGCAAAAACCACCTCATCCAGTGCCACCTGAGCATCCTTTACGGCATTTTTCATCGTTACCTATTGCTCAAATAGCTTGAGACATTGCTGAACAATTGATAATTGCTCAGCATCAATTGATAACTCAGCCTCGTTAACGATTAATTCCCCATTTTTAATGATTAATTGTCCTTTCTTCTTGCTCAGCTTTTCCGTCTCAATTATTAATTTTTTGAGGCTATTTATGGCATGACAACGCCAGTCGGTTGCGGGTTGTGGGAGATTTGGGCTTATTCCGCCTCGTGACTCAGGCTCATGATCCTAATTGGCGTTGCATAATGGAGGGATGAATTGAGAGAAATGATGATGCAATGCCCTGAGTGCAAGTCTACACATATTCGTAAAAATGGCCAGCGCCGAGGTAAACAAAATCACATCTGTGTAGATTGCCAACGACAATTTATCGAACACTATACCCCCCGTCAAAAGTACAGCGATGAGGTGAAACGGGAATGCCTAAAAATGTCAGTCAATGGTTCGGGATTACGAGCGATTGAGCGGGTTAAAGGAGTTCATCACACGACAGTGATTTACTGGCTCAAACAAGTTGGTAAACTCCTACCGGATGCCTATGAACCAGACACACCTCCGGAAGTGGCAGAACTCGTTGGCGCAGCCTGCCGGAGGCATTGAACTTGAAACATTTGTCGGCTCAAAAAAAACAAAATCTGGCTCTGGACAGCAGTTGACCACTTCCAGCCCGGAATTTTAGCTAGGGTCTTAGGCAACCATAGTGCGGAAACCTTCAAACCCCTATGGGCGATTGTTAGCCTGTGGCAATGTTATTTCTACGTCACGGATGGTTGGTCAGTCTATCCGGGTTTTATTCCCGATGGTGATCAGATTGTGAGTAAGACCTACATGACAAGGATCGAAGGCGAAAACACAAGGTTACGACATGATCTGGCTCGTTTACATCGTAAGACCTTGTGCTATTCCAAATCCGAGCAAATGCTGAGATATGCAATTCGCTTGCTACTGCACTATCTCAAATTCTGGGATAGGAACATCCCAGCCTAATTCATCCCGTTATTCAGCAACGCCAAGTAAGCTACCATTCGCTTCTTCCAGCAATCCTAGCTGAGGGACAGGCTTACGCTTCATTAATTCATCTATCCGCCAGCCTCCCACCACCCGGTCTTCCGTTGCGTTAATCGGCAGAGTAACTGGAAGGCGACCATACATCATCTGGGCAAAAGCCCGTGCTGCGGTAGACTTGCCCGTTCCCCGTTGCCCACTGAGCAATACCCCACCAATGCGTGGAGCAATATAAGCCAGTTCCAGTGCCAGCTTAATTTGCTGCTGACCGACAATCAGCGTGTAGGGCAATATCGGAATTGCTGATTTTCGACTTACTAGGGGTGCTTGGGTGTTTCTTTCAGTGTCCATTTCATTGTGACCTGCATCTGTGCTTC
>JBFLZA010001222.1:0-1532 GCA_040756535.1 Cyanobacteriota bacterium | reverse complement strand
ATTTTTCTACTTTAAGCCTCGTTTCAATTAGCCTGTACCATTAACATTCCCATCAATCCAATCACCGAGGCATTGTAATCGATCGCATATTCATTCGTCGCATAAGACCGCTCATCATCCAGATAGCTCAATGGGCCCAACCCTTTCGGTGCAATTCCGTCTTCAGCATTAGAATTGGGGCCACCCACCATCAAGCCTGGGATGACGATTTTTTTGGCTTGGGCGATTCGGTGATGAACATTCCGCACAGAGTTAGAGCCTACCTCTGTGATAAAGGATTTATTGAAATGATTTCGCCCTAGTAGGTAATCTAACTGGTCAACGGCTGCGTTGAAGTACTTGGGTTCACTAGTCAGGCGGTGGGCATAAAGCAGAGTAATTCCCCGTTCAGCTGCTCTCTTATTCGATGCCCAGTAGAATTCTTGATTAGCCAAACGGTATCCGTTTGAGGCTACGGTTTGCAGCAATGAATTTGCTCGTTCAATGATCTTTTCTTTAATTTGTTGTTTCACCTGATCCGAACCTCTCCTATCGGTTTGCATCAGATAATCAACCATTCCCAACGAGGAAGGGTCAGCCCATCCAAACCCAATATAAGACCAGGAAGCAATGTTTTGAGTCAAGTATTGTTCAAAGGCTGAGTTACCTGTAGTAATAAACAATTCTGCGGCAGCCCACAGCCTGTCATTCTTATCGATTTCGAGTTTCCCTTCAGGAGTTTTGTTCAGATATGCACCAGAACCGTTATCATCCCCTTCAAATTGATCGACTTGCGTTGTGGGTACTCTTTGGAGAAAATCCCAAGCTTTCTGGGCAGCTTGTAAAGAGGCTTGAGCAAATTTAGGGTCATAGGGGGCATACACTCTGTTTGCCATTGCCATTGCAGCAGCAAATTTGGCAGTTTCTTGAGTAGAGATGCCGTAAATATACCGAGTTTGTTGGTCTTTATGGGGTAAAATTGCCCCTGGCCACTCTTTTCCTGAGAGTTTGCGGTAGACAGCACCGTCTTCCCGTTGCATGGTCAGCATCCAATCCAGCCCAACCTTAACTTCATCAAGGATGTCGGGGCGGCGGTTGCCACTTTCGGGAATAGCGAGTTGGCGATCGCTAAATAATTTGGGATACTGCTCATATAGACTTAACAATCGGCCAACCGTCACCGCCGTTGGGCCAACATATTTGCCGTAATCCCCAGCATCATGCCAGCCCCCTTTGGCGCGTTTTAGCTGACCCGCTTGATTGAAGGAATCGTCATGAGCAATCAGTCCGTCATTTATATGACAGGGGGGATGATTGACTCCACTCGCTGCATCCCTTACAGCAACGCCACATCGTTGCAAATAGTAAGAACGGAGGAGTTTTCCGAAGCTATCTCGGTAGATGTTCTTACCAATTTGAAAAGGATAGGACTGAGTATTACCAAACTTTAGGTAATAACGACCTTCTTTTTTAAAGTTAGAAAAATCAATGGTTTGGAGTATGTCCTGACTGGCTACATCTTGTTGAGACACTCCCAATTCAGTGTCAAACAC
>JBFLZA010001221.1:0-1532 GCA_040756535.1 Cyanobacteriota bacterium | reverse complement strand
ACCGCAATAGTTTAGTGGAAGCGATCGAGGAGCAGGAATGGAACTTGTTGCGCCTGGTACAACAGTCTAAACAAGTGGGTACTGAGGAAGAATATCGAGAGCTAATTCGTAGGATGTTTGTGTACGAGTACCGGGATGGGATAGGACCTTGGTTCGATCTCAATCCAGTTTTGGCAGAAACGGAACTCAGCTCATTATAATTCTCAACCAATTCGATGCTTGAGCCAGAAGCTGAGCAAAGGTAAAGCAATTCGGTAGCCATATTTAGGGCCGTAAACTAGACCTTTATGTTCTAAACTCGCCAAAGCGCCCTGAAGAGAGCCACCTCTAGAAAGCCGATGCTTCTTAATATATTCGCGGCTATGAGGACTATGGGTAGGGTCAATCGCTAAACTTTCTAACACTTGGGCTTGGCTGGAAGGGAGTAGTAAAATCAGAGATTCATAGGTAATCGATAAATCTTCCATGAGCGCCAAAGCACTGCGATGGACATGGTGCGCTTGAATGATTCCTGCTTTCTGGCTGCCATTGAGAGTATAGGAATCCCGGCAATCGAGCCAAATTCTGCGAGCAAGTGCGATCGCCTCCCCTAAATGGCCCTGCACGTAATTCAAAAATAAAGCGATCGCATGACTCTCCGGCTCGAATTTTAATCCTTGTGACTCCATAACTGACTCAATCCAAGCACGGAGTTCTTCATCGGATAAGGGGGTCAGCCAAACAACCTGCAAACTACTATCTTGCATCCAAGGTTCTGCCACCGTAGCAATCAGTGCGTAACTGACATGAGCGTGACTAGCGATTTCTTGACGCAAGAACGCTTCCCATTTACCTTCCTTGTCCCAAGAGCGGATGTGAGGAAAATTGCGAAAAACCAGCACCATTCGGCAATTGAGCTGTTCAGCCATCACTTGGGGTAAGTGCAGCAGAATTTGAAACAGTGCCCATTCTCCCCCATCGGCTAGATACCAGATGAGGCGGGGTTGTCCGTTGGGGGATACTTCCAAACTCAGAGGATGCAATTCAATCCACTGTTCAATTAACGCCAGTTCCTCCGGTGCGGCAAAAACGGCAATCAAGCTCTCTGCCAACAACTGCAAAAAGCGCTTGCCATCCGTGGTTCGCAGACAGTCAATTTCCACCACCCTAGCTCCAACTTTTTGCGCTGCCCAACGGATAAGAGAACGCCGCCCACTCCCTGGTACTCCTGCAATCACTAAATCGCCATCCGTTACCAGAATCTGAAGCACCTGTTGTAGCTCTTGCTCTCTTCCGACTAAACCTTGCGGCACAAATGGATTAACAGCCATACTTCCTCGCATTTACAACCTTGGTAATTTCTGGGCAGACCATTGGGATTTCCAATTTTTAAATCCCCCTGTTTCCTTGCTTCTTCTTCCTGCTCTATTTTATAGTGCTATTAAGCTAGATATAGCACTATTAATTCGTACCAACGAGGGGGAGTGGCATGTCGGTCACACCGATCAAGAGTTCATTCGACCAAACGTGGCATCACTCTGAGCTAGAGGAAG
>JBFLZA010001220.1:0-1533 GCA_040756535.1 Cyanobacteriota bacterium | reverse complement strand
AGGTAGAACTGACCGGCTCAGGGTTTCTCGTGGAGAATGGTGATGTAGTAGCCGAGACGGTGGTAACCTCAGGTGCCATCAACCTATCTAGTGCAGGCAACATTAAAGCCAAACAAATTCAAGGAGATGATGCCATCGTTTTAACCGCTACAGCAGGAGGCATCACCATTGGAAATACAAACGATTACAATTCCGACGACGGAATCAGATCCTCTAGTAATTCTGTAACGTTATCGGCTAAAGACAGCATTAATGTAGTAGGATTCATCAGGTCTAATGACCGCGAAGATACAGTAGGAGACTTGGTGACTTCCGGTTCCACAACATTAACTTCTACTTCAGGAGATATTATTGTTGGGACGGTTGGCTCAGGTTCTGGTGGTATTGACATTACAGCAGCTGGTCTTTTCCAAGCTAGGGGTTCCTTTACTTCGGATACCCTGTATTCCTCAGTCAAACCGGGCGATAATCCCGCACTGCAAAGTTTTTTGGAAGCTAAAGGAATTGCATTTAATCCCGATACAGAAGTTGGTATAACATATAGCTCAGATAATAATCTTCCCATTAGCATTGTTGCCAATCCTAGTAACAGCCTACCAGATGGTTCGGTTAATGCCCCCATTACAATTCGCTATGGAGGAGCAACTAGAACTTTAGTGGACGAAACGTTTCCAATTGTTGGCCCAGTTAATACCACTATAGGTCGTATTATTATCCAAGGCGGAGATGGAGCTTTTGTATTAGGGCCAACGATTACTGGCAGTCTAGCTACTAGTACAGATGACTCATTTGTAACAACGAGTAATGGAAATTTTGTACCTGTTAATTCCAGCACTTTTACTGTTAATCCCGGCGCTGGTGATGTTCGCTCTTCTATCTTATATAGAAATGAAACCTATTCAAATGTGTTTCCTCCAAATGGAGCGACCACCGATACTAGTAGTACGGCTGGTGCAATTATTGTAGGGTTAGGCAGTAATATCGGTCTTTACGGTTCGACTCAAGGTTTAGCCTTTGAGCCAAGTCCAATTCCCACAACTCCGGTAAGTCCGACAACTCCGGTAAGTCCGACAACTCCGATAAGTCCGGTAAATCCAACAACTCCGGTAAGTCCGGTAAATCCCTCAACTCCTGTTGTTGCTACTAATTCTACTAATTCTATCAATTCAACGAATCCAACAAACCCAGTAATTGCCAGTAATTCTTCTACAAGCTCTGACACTTCAAACAACTCTACAACTCAAAGTGATAGACCTTCGACAGATTTAGAGAAGAAGCAACAGACTGATAACTTTACTGTCTCATCTTTTGATAGCTATACAGATGGGGTTCTTGATGTGAGTTCGAGTAGTATGCCAACGAGTTGTCATGCAACCGAATTGAGAGCTAATAGTGAGGGCAAGTTAGAAATCGTCGGCTCTTGTTTGCCAACAAGAGAGGATGAGGAGGCGAAAAAGCTGTCAGAAGTTAACTTCTTTGAAGGAAGTGTCATGAACCTTTTGTTTTCTGAACTTTAATTCACGCCACTGCAAT
>JBFLZA010001219.1:0-1535 GCA_040756535.1 Cyanobacteriota bacterium | reverse complement strand
CCTCGTTATTGTCATCCTGCGGGGCGATCGCTTCTTCGCTTTGCACAAGGGTATTATTTAGCTCAACATCAGGATTGAAGTTAAGCCCTAAAGCTTCCACAATCCGATTCGGATCGTTGTTCAGATCGACAATTAAGGGCAGCATCTCGGTCAGCCGCGGCTCCAAAATTGACAGCGTTGCCAAGATGAAACTGGAAGAAGGACGACGTTGCCCTTCACTGTTAACCCAAACTCCCAGTTGCACCAGCCACGGTCGATTTTCTTGGTAATAGTCCAGCCACTTGACTTTTATAGATTTACGCAGCAGCTCGATATTCATTGAATAATTGGACAGTTGGAAGGTTGACAAGTTGCAAGCTTGCTCGTTAGTCTTTATTTCTTCCTCATTCGTCATTTGTCGTTTGCCAATAACTAAATTGGAGACTTTTTGACCAATGTTTGATAACCAATGACAACAAACCTGCAACATTTAACCTACAACCTTCAAACCATCATTAGATCAAGTTCTTCGTCCTCAGTCTTCACATTTGGTTTCGTGGGATTGAGGTAAAAGTCAGACAGCAAGGAGAACAACTCCCGATCTGGAGCATCATTAGGTACAACACCCTCTGGAAGCGCCAGAATTTGGTCAGCAATATTTAGGTAATATTCGCAGACGTAGTTAAGCGAGGGGTCAGTCTCGGCCATTTCAAACAGAGTTTTGCCCTTGACGCGGGAAACGCGGATGTCTTCAATTAGGGGCAACACTTCCAGCACTGGCATCGGAACCGCTGAAATGTATTTGTCGATCAAGTCGCGCTTGGATGTGCGGTTGCCAATCAACCCAGCCAGACGCAGGGGGTGCGTCCGAGCTTTTTCCCGTACTGAGGCGGCGATACGGTTGGCGGCAAACAAAGCATCAAAACCGTTGTCGGTGACAATCATGCAGTAGTCGGAATAGTTGAGGGGAGCCGCAAAGCCGCCACACACAACGTCACCCAACACGTCAAACAAAATCACATCGTACTCATCAAAGGCGTTCAATTCCTTGAGTAGCTTTACTGTCTCGCCGACGACGTAACCGCCGCAACCCGCACCAGCTGGGGGGCCGCCAGCTTCAACGCAGTCTACGCCGCCATAGCCTTTGTAGATGACATCTTCCGCCCACACGTCCTCATAGTGGTAGTCCTTTTCCTGAAGCGTGTCGATAATTGTGGGAATCAGGAAGCCTGTGAGGGTAAAGGTGCTGTCGTGTTTCGGATCGCAGCCAATTTGCAGGACTTTCTTGCCGCGCTTGGCTAGAGCCACGGAAATATTACAGCTGGTTGTGGATTTGCCGATTCCGCCTTTTCCGTATACTGACAGTTTCACGCGCTTAGTCTCCTATAGTTTCATTTCAAACCAGGATGGTTGTCTTCACTGAAAGGCAGTACATGAATCTTGGGGCTGCCCTCTTGAAAGTCAACTGTAGATTACTTTTGTTTGAAGGTTATGAAGTGAATTATTGTTCAATTGCCCAAGAAAAGAAAGGGCTACTTGGAATAGTTTACATAAAT
>JBFLZA010001218.1:0-1535 GCA_040756535.1 Cyanobacteriota bacterium | reverse complement strand
AAATGAACGGCGTGCAGCTTCAGTAAAATGCAGCGTTTCTGACAGTGTAACGAGATATGACAGCTGTCTTAAGGATGGTAATGCAGCCATAGTGTCCTAATGATTATAATTTAAAGTGTTGTGCAAATAATTCGCTAAGATTTGGAATGAAGTGAGGTGGGATATCATGCCCCATTCCATCAATTAATTCAAATTTAGCACCCATAATTGCCTTTGCAACGGCCTTTCCGTGACTAGGCGGGAGTAAACGGTCTCGCGAACCGTGCACCACAAGGGTCGGTTGTTGAATCTGTTTGTCCAGTTGCAATAAAGAACCTGTACATAATATTGCTAAAAACTGTTGAAGTACACCCGCAGGGTAATAACTTCGGCGATATAATTTGCGAGAAGTCTGAATTGACTCGATTGGATTGTGATAATCAGGTGAGCCAATAAGCTTAAACACTTTCAAAGAATGGCTTACAATCCCTTCTTCATCGGTCGATTCAGGTCGACCAATTAGACTAAAGAGTTGCTTTGGAAAAGGCGGTGGCAGTAAAGGTTGGTTGTTACTGGTGAACATTAAGCCGAGCTTTTTGACCTTCTGTGGATGACGCGCTGCTAGAATTTGCCCAATCATACCGCCCATGGATGCGCCAATCACATAGCTTTCATCTAAACCTAAACGGTCTAAAAGTAGTGCCACATCGTCAGCCATGTCGTATAAGTCATAAGGTGCACCACGGTTATCTAAACCTAAAGCAAAACGCCCCATCAGTTTGAGGGTGTTTAAGCGTGGACCTTGATGTTTAATTTTTGAAGATAAACCAATATCTCTGTTATCAAAGCGAATGATACGGAACCCTTGATCAATCAGAGATTTACAGAAGAAATCAGGCCAAAATAACAGCTGTGCTCCTAAGCCCATGATCAAAACAATGGTCGGATGATGGTCTTCGCCACCGATTTCGACATGGAGTTCAATACCATTGCCTAAGTCGACTTTGGTTTCGCGCATGAAAGAGGTATAGGGTGAAAGATTATATTGGAGTGCGCTATTCATTATTGTAATCCTCACATAAAGGACATCTATTGTTATAAATGTCCTTTTATTTAAACTCTAAACCTGTGCTGGAATCAAGTCTGGAACCAGTTTTGTTAATGCTAAACGTTGTTTCGCTGCGGTTGCACCGAGCAGTACGAAGCCGCGAAGTGTACCTTGACTGTCTAGGGCTTTGGCAATCATGCCATCGTCTAATTCCTCAGTTTCCCAGTTCACCTCTGCATCGATTGGCGCAGGCAAAACAGTGAGCGGCGCAGCGGGTGTTTTAACTGCTACAGGCATAGCAGTGTAATGCACCGCAGTGGTCTCGCCATTTAATGTTTTGGCTAAAGCGCGTGCGAGTTGCATGATTGGCATCACATAAGGTAGCAAGAGTCCATTGACTTCAGCACAATCTCCTACGGCGTAGATATGCGGTTGATTCGTCTCAAGTTGTGCATTGGTCAAAATGCCACGACTGGTTTGAATACCTGCTTCTTTTGCAAGGGAAATG
>JBFLZA010001217.1:0-1538 GCA_040756535.1 Cyanobacteriota bacterium | reverse complement strand
TGCGCCGCCAGTTGCCCAAGCAAACCAATCTGTGCCGCGCAGTCGCACACCTTGCGCCTCGGTTTCACTCAGGGCGTTGCGAATTAACGCTAGCTTCGTGGAGACTTCTTCAGTGAATCGATTCATAAGAAAAGCTTGATAGTGTTGGAAACTCAGTTTTAGCGCTGAGAGGAAAACACCGGACTGCGGCTTTAGCCGCCTTCATCTTGAGTATAGACGTTTTAATTTCGCTGATATAATAAGCCATAGAGCGAAAGTCGGTTATGTATCTCACTCACAAATGTCAAATTCGTAACCTCAGCAAGCCAGAATTCTCGGCACTGAGAGAACTGTGCAGACTGAGCAAAAACCTTTACAACGTAGGCTTGTACTCGGTTCGTCAGTTCTATTTCGCTGAGCGCAGACACCTTCGCTACGAGTCGAACTACCACCAGTGCAAAGGAAATGAGAATTATAAGTTGCTCAATACCGATATCGCACAACAAACATTGAAAGTGGTAGAGCGCTCGTTCCGTTCGTTCTTTAGTTTGATCAAGGCAGCGAAAAATGGACTGTACCGCTTTGAGCAGATTCGGATACCCGCATACTTGCCTAAAGAGGGCTACTTTCCGTTGATCATGCCCCGCATCAAAGTGAAAGATGGACGTTTTGAAGTTCCGATGTCGAACGAGTTCAGGAAGCAATTTGGTTCTATCCGCATTCCGTTTCCTGAGCGACTGAGTGGGAAAAAACTGAAAGAGGTTCGCATTCTCCCGAAGTACAATGCTCGATTTTTTGAGGTTGAGTACGTTGTAGAAACAAAACCAGAACCGCAACCCGTAGATTTCAATCACGCGCTTGCAATTGATTTGGGACTGAACAATCTCGCATCCTGTGTCAGCACCACTTGGGCATCCTTTATTGTGGATGGCAAACCGCTCAAAGCAATTAACCAGTGGTTCAACAAGGAAAATTCCAGATTGCAGAGTCTCAAGGATTTGCAGGGGGTTAAGGGCACTACGGAGCGTCAGGCTAGGCTGACTATCAACCGTAACAACCGAGTTAGGGATTACCTGAATAAAACCGCTCGATACATTGTCAATTGGTGTATTGAACGGAAAATTGGAACACTGATTGTGGGTGTCAATCCTGGCATGAAGCAGGACATTAATATCGGCAGTCGCAATAATCAGAACTTTGTCCAGATTCCGCACTGGAGTTTGAGAAACAAGCTCAGATCGTTGTGTGAGCGATATGGGCTGGTTTATCAAGAACAGGAAGAGTCTTACACCAGCAAGGCAAGCTTCCTCGATGGTGACAGCATCCCGACTTACAATGGCAACAATCCCCAAGAACATCAGTTCTCTGGTAAACGGGTGAAGCGGGGTTTGTATCGGACTCAGAAGGGACATCTGGTTAACTCTGATTGCAATGGTGCTGCCAATATTGGGAGAAAAAGTAACCACAATGGGTTTAACTCGGAGTGGGTAGTGGCTGTTTTGGCTCAGCCTTTAAGAGTGAAAATCTCTTAAGAATCCCCGTCTCTATGGCTAGCGCCA
>JBFLZA010001216.1:0-1545 GCA_040756535.1 Cyanobacteriota bacterium | reverse complement strand
ACCTGGTTAAGTTCTAGCAGAGCTAGGGTGTAGCAGATAATATATCGTTCGCTCTTCGTAATTCCCAAGGCATTATCTTCGGGAAATTGGGGAATCGCGCTGTTTAACGAGAGTTTTAGGAGATATTGTTTATGGCTTTAATGGTTCCCGATTCTGTCCCACCAAAAGCCAGCCAAGGGGAGAAGCGCCTCTACAAGACTTTGCATTACGAATTACCAGATGACTGCTATGTTTGGTATGAGCCGCGAGTGAATGGGCTGTACCCTGACTTTATTGTTTTAGGGCCAACGCTAGGACTGCTGATACTGGAGGTCAAGGGATGGAGTGCTAGCCAAATTATCCAAGCCGATAATCAGTTTTTTCAAATCGAACAAGACAGCAAAACTCTTAGTCAGCCATCTCCATTAAGGCAGGCTAAAAGCTATCAAGATGCTCTGATAAATAAGCTAAAGGGTTACTCAGTTTTAACTCAAGATGATGGGGATTATCAGGGCAAGTTGACTTTTCCCGTAGGTGTGGGTGCAATCATGACCAACATTACGGAAGCCGAAGCCAGAGACGGAAATATTTACCCGCTGTTAGAAAAACCCCAAGTTGCCTATCGCGATGAACTGCTCGAATGGGACGGCATTGACGAACGAGCATTGATGAAGCGTTTAAGCAATATGTTTACTGTGCGCTTCAACTTTATGCCCCTGACTGACGACCAAATTCATACAATTCGCGGCATTATCCACCCAGAAGTCGGCTTGAGAACAGAACCCGCCACACTTAAGAGCGTTCCAGAAGGGTTCCGCCTCAAACCCAACGCAACTATCATCAAAGCTCTTGACTACAAACAAGAGCAACTCGCGCGATCGCTTCATTCTGGTCATCGTCTATTCTGCGGGGTAGCTGGATCGGGAAAAACGTTAATCCTGCTCTCCCGTGCCAAGTCCCTCGCTAGTGGACTATTTAACCAAAAAGTCTTAATTCTTTGTTTTAACATTACTTTGGCTGCTTACCTGCGTTCGCTGATCGAAGGAGACAGCAACCCCCTGTATCGGGAACGGATCGAGGTTATCCATTTTCATAAATGGGCAAAATCAATTCTTGGCATACTGCCCAACCCCCGGTTTTATGACACTGATGAAGACTACGACGAAGATTTAGGCCTTCGCTTATTGCAGGCGCTCGAACAACTTCCCCTAGAACTGAAATGGGATGCCGTTCTAGTTGACGAGGCGCACACCTTTTCACCCAGTTGGTTTCGATGCTGTACTGCGGCTCTCAAAGATCCGGAAAATGGAGATTTAACGATCGTCTCGGACGGCTCGCAAAGCTTTTACCAACGGCGTCAGTTTTCATGGAAATCCGTTGGCGTCAAAGCTCAAGGGCGCACCAAAAAGCTGAATCAAAACTACCGCAACACTGAAGAAATCCTTTCAGCAGCCTGGAGTGTCGTACAGCCAACCAATATTGAGGATGAGGATGTAGATGATGTGACCTTTCCGGTTATTAAACCGAGTGCGGCGCTACGGAACGGTCAACGCCCCATGCTGCACC
>JBFLZA010001215.1:0-1547 GCA_040756535.1 Cyanobacteriota bacterium | reverse complement strand
TGGCTGCATTTGATTGACTCGATTTCTACACCAATTTCTCAATTCTTCGAGACTGTCTCCGCTGACTTTACTAATCTTTCTCAACATGATTTTGCTCCAATTACTAACTAATTTCTTTTCCCGATAGGGAGCCAGCTTTGTTGTCACAGCCAACAAACTCAAACTCTCTTCGCGCTAGCGTTGTCTATGAGTCACAGCGGAAGCCAGCCGGCATCCGCTTGCGGAGGCGGCTGGCTGTTTATATTTCGCTACCCAATCTTTCGGTGCAATAAAAAAAGCCCCAATCTCCTAAGAGACTGAGGCTTGATATTGACTTGGCTAAAACTAGAATTCCGGTTCGTCTGTTGGTTCTGGTGGTTCTGCTGGCCGTCCAACTCTTGACGAACTATCTCCGTTGAGCTGATTCCGCTGTTTGTAATATTCACTTCGGATTTGAAGCAACTCAGGAATCGTGTATTCTAAGCTCTTGATTAGGGCTTTGAATTGCTTCATATCCATGTCATGAATCTCATGAGCGTTCCACTCTTCGGAGAATTCCTCATAAGCTTCTAAACCTTTGACTTGGTTATCAATCTTGTACTGTTGCCAAGCAAGGATTCGGACTGCGTCTTTGAGCTGAGAGAGTTGTTTATTAGATTTGGAAGGAATGCTAATCATAAGAAAAGGTTAAACTCATCACTTTCCTTGTGCGATAGCATTCCTAGAGACTGAATCAAGCTTTCTTGGCTTTTGCTAGTTTTGCAACAGATTCAGCCGGCAATCCTCGAACTTTAATCTCAAGTGGAAAATGCCGAACTCGCTTAGATGGGCGTGGCTTCTCACCACTCTTATCGAAATATCCACCAGCTTTGATTACCCAGGCTTTGATTTTGTCGAACTCTGCCGGCGAATTCAAACCGATGTAGGTAATAAAACTTTCAAAGCCAGACTGTTCTTCTGGTGATATCTCCCAATCGAATTGATTGCTGTAAGTTCCGCAAATTGTGATGCGCTCACTAAGCTCAACAACCACATAATGACCGTGTGGAGAGGATTCTAGGATAGTGCCGGTGATGCCGACAAAAGAAATGGTATTCATAACAAAAGTTAAAAAACATCATTACCAATCGGCGACAGCCGCTATAATTAAACTCTGTTTTTGTGGTAGCCAATATGACAACACTCGCCTCTTTTTACCACCTAAATGTTCCTTATAAATCTCAACTCGACAACTGGCATAATCCCAGCGGTTCATGCAATGTAACATCGCTGGCGATGTGTCTAGAATTCCTGAAAGCCGAGCGCAACTCCCGATACTTTCGGTTTGAGCAATTCGAGGACGAACTGTATCAATATGCCCTTGATAACAATTTAAGCCGGCATGATCCCCAGGACTTAGCAAAGATTGTTCGCGCTTATGGGTGCTGCGATAACTTCAAAGACAATGCCAATATCGAGGAAGTGAAAGAATGGTTAGCCGGTGGCAATCCCTGCGTCACACATGGCTATTTCACCTCTTTTGGTCATATCATTGTCATCGTTGGTTATGACGATGGTGGGTTCATTGT
>JBFLZA010001214.1:0-1548 GCA_040756535.1 Cyanobacteriota bacterium | reverse complement strand
TAGCGGCAGAAGGGACAATAAGTATCAAGCCCAATATTATCTCGATTACGCCAAAACAAGGGACAGTAGGTAGTCTGGTAACGGTAAGAGGAAATGGCTATGGAGCAGGGACGATAGTGAAGATAGACTTTGGTACAACGCTAACCATTCAAGCTAGCTCAACTTATGAAGAAGGGTCATTTACGACTACCTTTACTGTGGATACGCAGCCTTACGGTATCACCACTATCAAGGCCAGGGGAGATGAGTCAGCCAGTGGGACATACACCATTCTACCCAATATCATTCTGATAACACCAGGCGAAGGGACACTGGGGACGATAGTAACGGTGCGAGGGAATGGATTTACTGCATCAAAGACGATTCGGATAGATTTTGGGACAATAGGAACAATTCAACTGACCTCAAGTTATGGCGAAGGGAGTTTCACCACGACATTTACCGTAGATACTCAGCCTTATGGCATAACTACAGTGAAGGCAACAGATAGCGATAATGTGAATGCCAGTGGCACATTTACCATCAAACCAGTGATTATTTCAGTTGTTCCAGCAACCGGGACAGTAGGTGAGGTGATTACCATCAGAGGCACGGGGTATCATAGTCAGGAGCGATTGCGGATAGACTTTGGGACGAGCAGAACGATTCAAATGACATCCAGCGATGTTGAGGGAAGCTTTACCACAACCTTTACCATAAATACCCAACCTTATGGCATCACCACCATTACGGTTTATGGGACAGAGGGAATAAGTTCTTGCGGGACATTAACCATCCTGCCAAAGATTATTTTGATTAGCCCAGGCGAAGGGACAGTAGGAAAGGTAATTAGTATTAGAGGTAATGGATTTAATGCCTCAGAGCAGGTGCGGCTCGCCTTTGGCACGACACGGACTATCCAACTAACCTCTACCGATGCAGAAGGGAGTTGGACGACTACCTGGACAATAGATACGCAGCCTTATGGCACCACCAGTATCAGGGCTTATGGAGCAAACATAGATGCGGAAGGGACATTGACTATCCTGCCTGCGATAATCGTTATATCACCTAAAGAAGGGACAGTTGGGAGTATTGTTAGTGTTGCAGGTAATGGTTATAGTGCCCGTGAATTAGTGCATATTATCTTTGGGACATGTGGGACGATAACGATGACGAGCAGTGATGGTATAGGTAGTTTCAGCACGACATTTACCGTGAATACACAGAGTTTGGGGACGACGACGATAATAGCGGTAGGTATGATTTCAGGTATGCCGGTGTTGGAGTGGGAATACAAGATAGTTCCGAAATTAGTGTATGTAACGCCGGATAGAGGGACAGTGGGGACAATAGTAACATTACAGGGTAGTGGGTATTTGAGCAATGAGGAAGTGCGAATTGGATTTGGGAGAACACAGACAATTACTACGACTTTTGCGACACCGGAAGGAAGCTTCACAACTACCTTTACCATCGATACACAGCCGTATGGTTCAACGACGATTATTGCCGAAGGGGTTAGTTCAAGAGGTTCAGCCCAGAATCTGAGCGTTCTTATTTTATCCG
>JBFLZA010001213.1:0-1548 GCA_040756535.1 Cyanobacteriota bacterium | reverse complement strand
TATTCTCTTCATAGGTTCTGCCTGCCTCTGAGCAATCTCGAAAACGTACCGATACACCAGCCACCCCTGCCTCATCAGAATTTACCAGCAACCCAGTTACTGCCGCTCCTTCTAGAAAACGCACATTCTCAAAAGCAGCTAATCGGCGGCGAACAGTCCAATCTAGCAGCTCTCGAGTGAATACTAAGCCAGTCAGATCAGGGTTAAACCGAATTGCCCAACCCGCTGGACTAAACCATGCAGTATCCACCGCCGAATCTAAAATAGGAGCACCAGCAGCCACAAGCTCATTTTGCAGACCGGGAAAAAGCTGTTCCAAGATCGTTCGTCCTCGCGTCAAGAGGAGGTGAAGGTGACGGGATTGAGGAATACCCTGACGGGGTGCAGGCTCCTCTGGGAAAAAGTCTCGTTCAATGATGGTTACTTGGTCGAAATGATTTGCTAATACCCGACCTGCCAACAGCCCTGCCATACTACCGCCGATGACAAGCGCATGACTTGCTTGTTGCATAATAAAATTCTTTGAGAGCTAATTAACTAACTTGATAGCTAATGACTTTAGCGATCGCCCCTTACCCCTGTCTTGCCTATTCTTCCGAAAAATATCGCAATCTTCCGAAAAGTTTAAAGCGCGTTTCTGTAGGCTTTCGGTGTGGTTGCAGTGTATTTTCGGAAAACCTTGGTAAAGTGGCTCTGACTCTGAAAGCCCACTTGTTGACAGATTTCTATAATTGTCAACTCGCCTTTAGCTAGCAACTGTTTAGCCTTCTCGACTCGGCATTTGGTCACATACTGATGGGGTGCAAGACCTGTAGATTGCTTGAATAAACTAGCAAAATAATGAGAACTCATATGGACTACAGCGGCAATTTCAGCTAATGCTAACTCTTTGTCTAAATGCTCGTTTATATATTCAATTGCTTGCTTTAGCTTGTATCTAGGCAATCCCCCTGTGTATTCCTGAATCACTGGTTTGGGTACCGAGTATCGCCGCAGCAGATGAACCGAGAGCGCCGTTGCCATCGACTCAGCATAAAGACCACTGCCCAATCCATCAGATTCGAGTTCTGATTTAAGCGCCAATCCAATCTGATGAATCAGCGGATCGCATAACTTCAATTGCGGAACAAGCTCGATGCACGACCCCTCCATAGATTCATCGGCAATTTGGGCAAGCATTGTAGGTTCAAGATAGAGTTCGATAAATTCGGCTTCCTTATCCCATTCCACCTTGAGACTTTTGTTTGCCGGAAAAATGTAAATATCGCCATTTTGGGAACCATCACTCTGCCAGTGTTCATTTACCCTCAACCTTGTTCCTAGATGCCCAACATAGATAGTGATTGTGTGCTGTGCGAAGCAAAATTCAGGACTTTCTTGAGTCGGTTGACGGTGATACTCAAAATTAATGCCATTCCACCCGGCTTTTTGGCTAGAAAGCAAGGGCGGGTGAGGAAGAATCTGCTGACTAGCATCTTCTTGGGTAAAATCAATGGTAATAGTTTTCTTCTGTGACATTACTGGAATCACTTTTAGGAGTAGTCGTCA
>JBFLZA010001212.1:0-1554 GCA_040756535.1 Cyanobacteriota bacterium | reverse complement strand
CTATCCCTTCGCCAAGGGCAGGTATGCCTCGATCTAGCGGTCGCTTATCGTCCAAATACGCCAATTCAAATGTCACATCGGTGCGATCACTAATGTTCCAAGTCACGGCTGGCCCAATAAAAACACGCTCGATGTCCTGATCAAAGTCACGAAAACCGTCAGACCTCTCGTAAACCGCGTTCAGTCGGTAGAGTAGGCTTTTGTCTGGATTTAATGGCCCGGAAATATCCAAGCGGGGTCGGATAAAACCAAAGCTTCCCGCTTGGAATTCAGCTTCAAAAAAAGGCTCTGATAAAGGCTTTTTTGTGACTAAGTTAACCACTCCCCCAGGTTCGGTCGCGCCGTATAAAACCGAAGCTGGGCCTTTGAGGACTTCAACACGCTCGAGATTTGCAGTTTCTGGAGAACCATAGTCAGACAGTACGAACCCATCTTGCAGGGTAGAGAGCTGCTCGAAACCACGAATAACATACGCAGTTGTTGCACCACCAGCAGTATTTCCTTGGAACACACCACTGACGTTACGTACAGCCTCTTCGACTCGAATAATTTGTTGATCTTCAAATACTTGTTGAGGAACAGCTTGAATGGATTGAGGAATGTCGCGTAATGGGGTGTCTGTCCTCGTCGCTGATACGGCGCGATCGACTCGATATCCTTGTTCTGCTTCTGCCTCAGTCGTCGCGACAAATTCAAACTCCTCCTCCACTGGGGGTGCTTCAGTTGTTGCTCCGGTGTCATCCTCGGACGTACTTGGAGCAGGTGAGTCTGTTTCTCCCTCTGGCTGACCTTGGGTGGTTTCTGATGCTGTAGTTGGAGGCGCACTGATGCCAAGAACCAATCCTTGAGTACTGGGAATGACTTCAGCTTTTGGTAAGGCTTGAGAGCCTGTCACCGTTACTCGAATACTGTTGGTAGTCAGAGGCGTCACCGTTACAGACGTGATGCCTTGAATTGGGTTATCGGAGCGAAACTCCCGACCCTCCAGTAAGTTCAACTGAGCGTTGTTCACGTCAATCAGCAATGTCTGGTTATCGCTGGTCGTGAAGACTTGAGGTGATGCGCCTGAAGCCGTCTTCAAAATCACCTCCAGACCGCTAGCGGTCGGGTTGAGTTGCACGTCTGTTACTTGTACGACATCGGCACGCACAGGCATCGCTACCAAAGCAGTAACTAGACCTGTGAGACACAGGCCTGGGAGTAATGGCTGTAGTTTCAATCCGGTCTCCTCACACTGAATTGATGCACTCGAGTTATAGGCAATGCTCTCGTGCTTTATTGAAAACTATTTTCACTAGATGAACAAAAAAATTACACTAATTGATGAGTCAGTGTCAAGATGGTTCAAAAAAAAATTGTTGACAATAGATGTCAACCTTCTAGTAGAATTATGCCTATCAGATCAGATTTCCAACTTGAGCCAAGTCCCCTCCTGTAGGACTACTAGTACTGTTGTAGGTGACTTGAAACCTTCTGTAGGGCAAGTCCCTCAATCCCGGTTGTTGCGAGGAGCATTTGCTCTCAAGTGCTAGTACTGCCTGGTAACTAGCAATT
>JBFLZA010001211.1:0-1557 GCA_040756535.1 Cyanobacteriota bacterium | reverse complement strand
GGTTTCCGCAATGAGGGAGACTATGACCTGAGAAACAACCAAGGATATCTGGAATCGAGAACAAAGCGCCAGGAACTAGGCTTCTATGACAACAACTTTGTAACGAATGGTCTCAGTAGCGGTGCAACGCTCATTGCGCCCGCTGGTAATGGAATTAATCCTACCCCAGTAAACAAAACACCTACAGACATTACCTACTCCGTCAACAACAGCACCAATCCAATCCCTCTTAATTACGTCCCCAGTTCTTACTTCAATAACTTTGTGACGCCAATTCAACGACGCGGCAGTTTCCCAGAGTATTTGATGGAAGTCTGTACAAAACTACCCGTTACTGAATGTACTGCTGCTGACTGGTATATCAATCCAACGTTGAATTTAAAAGCAACAGCCGCCTCTATCACTCAACCAGTCGCTGTCAGTCTAGCAGGTGCAGGCACAACAGCTAGACCTGGTGCTCAGCAGTATCAACGTTACGCTCGTCGGGTAGCCTTCCTAAGAGATGGTAGCGGCAATTTGGTGGATAACGCTGGTGCGCCGATTACACCTCCAAGCCCACCTCCGACCCCGGCTGCCATCGCTGCTGCCGCCCCCAAGCTGGTTCCTCTGGGAATTGATGTCTCAGGCAATATACAGAAATATAGTGGTACAACTGTGCCGCCAGTTAAAGCTAGCGATAATAACGCTTTGTGGTTTAAAACAACTTCGAATCCAGCAGCTCCAAGTGACGAAACCGTTGCTAGCTACAACCCTAACCATCGACTATTTATCCAGTCGATGCCATCAAATCTCACTGGTCAGCCGCGCTTGGCACCAGTACTGCAAATTCACCTGACAAACCAACAAACGATTACAAATCCAAATTCTGTAAATATCGGTACTGCGGGGAAAGCCATTGCCAATAATACGCTCTGGCTGCACAGACCTAGCGCTAACACGGGCACGACTTTTAATCTTTTGATTGCAGGAGGTGATAGTCCTAGCAGACCCGGAGAAAGCAATGGAGGTTTGCAAAACTTTGTGCGCTTTATAGAAAACTGGAAGAACATTCCCGCCCGGATTAACGGATCGTTTATCCAATTCAATCGCAGTGCCACAGCTACAGCCCCATTAACCACTGCTAAAAACGCAACTTTGCCCGTTAGTCCTTTTGGCTATAACAAGTTATACGCCAGCGAAATCAGTAAGGTTAGCGATGCTGTAGGCGGTAGCACAGCCTTCTACGTAGAACCTTTGCGATACTGGGGCTTTGATTTAGCCTTGCTGTCTCAGCAACCTGACTTGTTCTCACAACGGTTCACTACTCCAGATGCGGGCGCTCCAAACGAGTTCTACAGGGAAGTCGCTCGAGATGACGAGTGGGTGAAAACCTTACTGTGCGCTAAGTTGCCAAATGGTAATGCTGCCATAGATCCAAACCAGCGCCCGCAGGCTTTCTGCACGGCTAATACAGGCGGTTAATTTCCCAAAAGCAGCAAGCAAAAAGATTCCAGTTAAGAAGATCAAAACTGTAGTTAAGGTCAAGACCCAGCCATGAGCAAACGCAAACAGCCGCAA
>JBFLZA010001210.1:0-1558 GCA_040756535.1 Cyanobacteriota bacterium | reverse complement strand
TTTCGGGATAAATGATGTCTGACTGAATCGGAGTTTCCAGTTGTTGAACCATGTTGTTTTGACTCCTAGGTAAAACGGTTCACTTCTAGTTTGACATGAGTTGGATGAATTGACTGCTACACAATTGAAGTTTGCCGGTGTAAAGTCAAAGAAAACCTGCATCGATTTGTGTGAATAAAGTATTTCTAAATAGGTGTTACGTTTATGTTTACAACTCCTTTAGCGGTTGGCTCGTTAGTATCTTCTTGTGCTGCCGGCTCAATTTCAACAATACCGGGCAAAGTCCAACCTTGACGCTGAGGCAGATCATTCCACCACCCCGGAGCCAAGAAGTTCATTTCACCAAAATCTTCACCATCGGATGTAAGAGGGGCATTATTCGGTGCTACATTCGGTGATATTGGATACCAGTTAGTATACGTTGCCAAATCTCCGTTTACCCACTTATAATTTCCCTCTGTTGTTTTATAAATTGGGCTATCTGTCAAGCCCATCCAAGAACGAACATTACCAAGAGTATCAACAAGCCACTGATTTTCATCCGCATCATTAATGGACACTAAATTACCACCTAATGCCTTTGCCTGTTCTTGTGCGCCAAGCCAAGTATCAGGGGTCGTTAAGACATAGCGATGGCCGTTTGCCGGGTTTGTGTAAACATAATTGAGAGTGGGGATAAACTCTTGACCTTGAAGTTCTTGGTGAACTTGAGATAAGGTTGCACCGGCTTCTAAACGAGAACGCCAGTTAGCAACTTCTGCGTCTTCCGGTTCGCGTCCTAAAACATCTTGGTAAATCTCTTTAATCTTCGTTTCTGCTTCATAGTTTCCTTGACCATCATTGGCTGCTTCAATAATTGCAATCCGAAGTTGCTCTAGCGTTTCGCCGTTTTGCCAACGTTGTGTCCAGTAGGCAAGATCGACATTGCGTCCTATGACTTCCTTACCAATTCGAGTAATTGGATGTTGGTCTGCAATTACTATCTCACCAATCGGCTTTGTTCCAATTTCATAGTTTCCGGCAGCTAAACTTACTGTGATTTTCTCATTTTCGCCTAATTCATCATCAACAAGTGTGTTGATTGGAATTGTCACTAGAGATGAGCCGGCAGCGATTGTAGCAGTGCCGGTTAATTCTTGATAATCAACGCCATTGGTCGCAGAATCGGCAACTGTATAATTAATAGTCAAATCTTCATCTAATTTGCCGAGACGCTGAATAAGAATTTGGCCGGCATTTCCGTCTTCTCCAGCTTGGAAATCAGTGACATGGAGATTAACAACGGGTTGTGTCAAACTAGCTGGATCAATTTCGATAATACCGCGCTGAGGTAGCCTATTCGGATCGACAGTAGACGGGTCAACACGTGTCGAATCATTCCACGAATCTAAAGCATACATCTCGCCAAAATTTTCACCTTCTGGACTCCAAGGATGAAGTATGTTGTTGGGTTCGCCAGGAGTCCAGTTGCTGTAAGTTAACGCTTCTCCATTCACCCACTTATAAATGCCCTCTGTTCCGCCATAAATTCCGCTATCTGTCACTCCGATCCAGGAAT
>JBFLZA010001209.1:0-1562 GCA_040756535.1 Cyanobacteriota bacterium | reverse complement strand
TGGCGGCTGTGGTTTCTGGGCTTTTGATTGCGATTTTGTTTACCCAAAGTAAGTGGATTGAACGGAGTTTTTTCCCTTATGCGGTGATTCTACAAACAACACCCATTGTTGCGATCGCACCTTTAATCATCATCTGGCTCAAGAACAATACCTTCGCCGCCTTGGTCGTTTGTGCTTGGCTTGTGGCACTATTCCCGATTATTTCTAATACCACATTAGGGCTAAACAGCGTTGACCACAACCTGAGTAACGTATTCCAACTTTATAAAGCATCTCGCTGGCAAACGCTGCTGTATCTACGTTTACCAAGTGCCTTACCTTATTTTTTAGGAGGTTTGCGGATTAGTGGCGGTTTGGCGTTGATTGGTGCGGTGGTAGCGGAGTTTGTGGCGGGTACGGGTGGGGCGCGATCGGGCATTGCCTACCAAATCCTGATGGCAAGCTACAATCTGCAAATTCCCCGAATGTTCGCGGCTTTATTGATGACGACAAGTTTAGGAATCATTGTTTTTATTGTCTTGACGGTGCTATCTGATTTCTTGCTGCGTGATTGGCATGAAAGTGCCGTTCAAAAAGAGAATTAAAACTTGAACAAAGGTATGGGGGTAAGCAAAAAGAAAGCTTACCCTTGAAGCAATTCAAAATACAAATTTAATTTTAATCCTGATGATCGCCTGCTTTTCCCGCCTCTTCCTTACTCGCTACAGGGAAATTGTTTTCTTCGCAAAATGGACACTTCTGAAGTTGTAAGCGGAATGAGGTGGGGGTTAGCAGCAGAGTTTTCGTGTTGGCGTCACCCTGGTACTCCTGTTCTGGCGCGTCTGGGTTAATGGAGGCAGTGTATCTCCAAGTGTCGGCGTTGCTGTCAACAATGATTTCGCGGATGGTGTTGGGATAGTTATTGTCATACACTAGAATGGCGAAGATGTTATTGCCCCGCTCTTCAACGGCAAAAGGTGTAACGGCGTGGCCACCTCTGCGATGGGGTTTCCAAAATGCGACTGTATAAACTTCGCTGTTACGGCCAGCCTTAAACGCCTGAACTAACTGGTTAACAACTTCATGCGGCGTTAGTGCGTTTCTGTCTCTCGCACTTCGAGTGGGTTCGGTAGACTGGGTAGCCCACCAATAGGCAATCTCCCGCTGCAATTTCTGATTGCCGTCTAGTTGCAGGGTATTGACGCTACTGCTGCCAAACTCTTCTACTTTAATCTGGTTGAGATAGAACAGTAAACTGAGGGTAGCCATCCCATCACAATGACCTCTACCCATACTTTTATTTTTCTGCTCCATCCACTGTTGAGCTAAAGGGGTAAGAAGGCATTCACCATCAACTTTGCTGGCGCACACTCGTTCACCAAACAGCCGTTCTACTTCCGCTGAAGTTAGCTGCACATAGTCTTTTTCATCTCCATAATTCTCGAAGCCGAACCCGTGAAAGTTGACATTGTACCCCTCTAGAGCCGCTATAATTCTTCTACTCGACCCCTGCTCACTAAAAGGCTCAAATCCTTCATTTCTTTGATTTTGCTCGTCAGCCTCATTAGAGACAGATAACAGAG
>JBFLZA010001208.1:0-1566 GCA_040756535.1 Cyanobacteriota bacterium | reverse complement strand
AAGCAACCCGCCTAACGTTATCAACATGCCAATGAGAAACAACTGATTTGCGGGAGGCTCGGCTGATCGATAATGGCTAATTCCTTGTAATTCGTTTAGGCTCACTATCACCGCGTCAGCAACTGAGCCAGCCCATTTACTCTTGGATGGATTATTTGCTAAAATCTTTTCGAGTCGCATTCTATGAGTGATTTGACCTTTGCCATCCTTTTCTATTTCTTCTTGAGTAAATACGTTATCTGGGGCATGGTAAGCTAGAATTTGCATCAAGAGTTCGCGCCCTGAGTGAGCAGCCTGACGCAGGCGATCGGGATTATCTGAATTAGCTGCCTCCCATGCTCCTATCCACATCTTGGAAAACTGAGGGCCAACATTTTCCAGCGCAGGTATAAGATGATCGTTTACATCCGAGTGAAATAACTTAGGCTCATCAACATCCGTGGCGGGAACAACAACAGTTGCCACAGCATCTATGTAATCAGCCGTAACATAACTTGGGACAGTAACTGTTTCCAACAGACGCTTTTCACTTTCAAGTCGACTTATAGCAACTGAGTGGTAATTCAGATAAGTTCGTGTAACCTCATTTACATGAGGAGCCAACTGCCTATAAATATCATCAAGAGGCTGGCTTGTCTTCAAAGCAGCAATGGCGCTAATCATTCGGCTCATCGACACGCCACTTTGGCCGAGTTGGCGAACAATATCGGGTGTAAGACCAGATATGTTTAATGCCCAGGTGTTCAAATTCTGACTTAAAGTCGCAAATGATGCCGCCTCTTGTATTAGACGCGAGTACGGAAAATCAATCTCTCCCATGCGCGCTGCTGCCTCAATCAACGATGGCATTGCTAAACCTTTTGCAATTTCTTGAAGAGGAGATGCACTAACCAAACGATTTACATCCAAACCAGCTAGAAAAACTGATTGCTGGGTAGCAATTTCATAAAGTTTCTGGCTCGCCAGGGCTTCGTCAAGCACTGCTTGATATCGGGATGTCATGCTTTCAGTCACAGTATTTGCTAAGGCAGATTGATATTCTATTGCCCTCTGTGCAATTTCTTCAAATGGGGTGAAGGACAGTCTAGCCACACGACTTAAATTGGCAAGTTCTATGGCAGTTTCTTTTGCTTGTAGAGCAGCCTTAGTTTGAAGGCTGACAACTTCGGCTTTTCCAGCAATGGTTAACACCCAATTACCATCATCATTTTTAGTAACCAGGCCAGAGTCTTTGAGTGCATGCATAGATCGACTCACTGAAGTACGCTGGACTCCAAAATTACGGGCAAGCTCAGCTAAAGATTTTATTGCTGCATTTCGGTCTACCAAATCAAGGAGGATTCGATCCTGTAGATGGGACTGTTTTACACGCTTCAATTTACTACCTCGCTACGGATAAGCGTAACACTTTATCAAATATGTTACGCTTATTTTAGCGCACACCAAATTAAATGTCAAGGTACTCAAACCAAACGATCCTGGATATTTTGCCCTCGCGCTCCCACATGATTACTGATACTCTCCATCAACGCCCGCTCCTCGCCCGTTGCCAGCTCGATCAGCGCT
>JBFLZA010001207.1:0-1567 GCA_040756535.1 Cyanobacteriota bacterium | reverse complement strand
GAAAAGGGTGGTTCTTCTTCCCAAAAACATTTATAAAGTAGTGCCAGCAAATATCGCACATAACCCCCACTAACACGACACAAGCGATCTAATGTTTCAGGGCGATCGAACACTTCTGAAATTAAATGGAGACGTTGTTCTGGTTCTACATGGGGAAAAGCTCTCACGAGTACTACCTGTCGCAGCAGTGCTATTCCCTCTTCGCAGTCACTCCCATCGCGTTGCCGCATCGGTACCATCGGCAATATATTGGAGGCTACCTCACCCCCTAAGTGATGGTTGAGCGCTGCGTATTCCTGGGAGAACATCAACGCCACTGGCAAGGTATAAACCATGTGACAATTGAGATGGTGTAAGTATGCAGCTTGGTCAATGAATAAAGATTCGGGTTGCATTCGCACTAATGCTAGTCGTCGATTAGTTACACCCTCCAATTCATCGACAATCATCACCAGTCCTTTGTAGCCTCGATGTTTCAATTCTTTGATTGCCGTCCCAAGGAGTTCTTCATTAATTGCCTTTAAAATCTCCTGGGTGCGGCATTCCAGATAAACTCGCAACTGAAAGCGGAATTGGGGATTGTTTTTGAGAGCGTTAGTCAGCTTGCTGATTTCGATAGACAGGTTAGCCTCAGGCGAACCTTCGACAGGGAACTGCAAAATTAGTGCGATCGCCTTGAATAAAATGGAAAAGTACCTGGATTTGAGCTTTATTCCCAAAGGTTCTACACTTGCACTCACCTGACGGGCGAGCATCAGCAAAATATCCAGAATCTCAACATCTGCCAAATCTACATCCTGTGTCGCTTGGCAATAGGTAACGTGCCATCCTTCGGATTCTAACTCCGCTTTCAGGCGTTGCAGTTCTTGAGACTTCCAACAACCGAGATGTGCTGCCAACATTTGGCAAGTGGGTTCATCTGAGGCTGTGGTGATCGCTTCTTTGAAGTCGCTAACGAGTTGACTCCCGCGCACTGAAGACAAGTCGATATAGTATTGATCGTCCTTGTTCTCTCCGAGGAGAGTGCCGCTAGGGCTACAGGCATGATGAAAACTCGCTAAATCCAGTGGCATAACAAATTTTTTCAAAAAAGCAAGCGTTTTCGCTAAATTTTGATCAAGCGTGATATCGCGCTCTCCTAACCAGAGGTTTGGGCAACGAGCTTTTGTCAGCCTGTGATGCTGGTAGTCAACTAAAATGCGATCGCATTTGCCTTGCTCCTACCCTTGAGGATGCAAGCTGTACCAACGGCTAGCACGCTGATCTATTACTCATTCTCCAGAAGTGATCGTCAATCCGCACGCTTTTGTAAACGAATCCTAAGGTCTAGTGTGAATGCTGAGTTAGGGGCAACTGCCAGTGACATCCTCCCCCAGTGAATCAAAGATTACACAGGGGGCTTCCCAAGTCTCACGGCTTGGGTTTCCTGGTTACTCTCTTACGAGGTTTCGCCTCTGATCTAGACTGAGTTTCCCCAGCCCCCGACAGACCGACTGCACAGGCACTTTCGATTCCCGCATATCCTGCGGTACTAATGAGTTCTATCCCTCTGTTTCTAATTACCTGA
>JBFLZA010001206.1:0-1569 GCA_040756535.1 Cyanobacteriota bacterium | reverse complement strand
CCATTGGCGTCCGTTTGGCGGCTCCCAGGATGCAATCGCGCAACGTCTGGGAGTCAGCACTCGGACAATTCAGAATAGACTTTCCCACTTCTGGCGACATGAGCGCGGAATGGCGCCCATAGATAAAGCGCAAACAGCGCATCAGGTCTATGAGGATTATGACCCGATTCTATGGAAGGCACTCTATAAAATGACGCCTGACGCGAACCAGCGATGGATCAAAGTTGGTCGTAGGTTATTTGAACGCCGGACAAACATCTATCGGACACAGTGCGAACTTCGCTCTCAGAAGTGCCGTAAAGCCCTGTTTAGGGAGTCTGTTTCTCCCTCCACTGATAACACCGGCTTCTCGCCTGAAATCGGGTCGCGGCGGGGTCGCTGTTGCGATTTAGAGTTTAAAAACCATTCAGATTCAGAACTGTCCGAAACGCTCGAACGAATCGAGAAGCCAAGCTTATAAGCGAAGCTTTTGTCAGTAGACCAAATCAAGCGATCGCAGGGGAAAGGGCGATCACGCTAGGGACGTGCCCATCGATAGTTAAGGTGTGACACGATCTGGAGGGTTCCGGGTGCGCCTGTTAGGGTAAAGTCTACCCGAAATAATTTCACGTCTTGAGTCGCTAAATTAATCAGAAGGTTAAGCGGAATCACCTTTGTTATCCGGGTCGTAGGCGCGTCCGTCTGAGTGGTAAAACTCCCAATCGTTGTAATGACGTTGAGCGCTGAACGTCTGGAGACTCCAACTGTCCAATAGTTAGTCGAGTTATTCGGAGAGTTTACATACGTTGCTGCTGAGAAATTTAATAGGAAAAGGTTGTAAGCGGCCGGGACGGTTTGGGGGCTTGCCATACCCGCAGAACCGCTGGCACTTACTAGATCGGTTCCAGTCGTCCCCATTGAAATTCCAGTAAATGTAAAAATTTGACGGCTTAACCAGTGGCTTCCATTCCAGAACCAATCACAGACCCAACTACCATCGGAAGCCAATTCATCCCAAGTATCTCCAGTAATCGGGGAAGCGGGTTTAGAAACTGAGCGGATATGTTTATTGGTTCCTAAATCTATCATTGAGTCTTCTACTGGCTCTGGAATAAACTCCTCAATCTGAATCGTCCAATTCAATTCGCCGTAGTTTTGACAGAAACCAATTCTACGGTTATCAAACGCTTCTGGTTTTTCTATTTTTATTATTTCATGTTGATTCGCAGAGATTTCACGAACCTGATATAAAAATACTTTATCTCCAACTATAGTAGCTTGGCATATCATTGCACGGGCAATAGACCCAATGTTAGAGTGAGTAATTTTAAAAAGCTCACCCTGTATCGGGTCTGTAAATTGCCAATTATCGGTAAGCGTTATTTGATTAAGGGGTTCCCACACTTGTATCTACTCTTCTCTACGCTTTTTTATATTAGCTGAGACAGTATCAGATAAATTAGACATAAACACATTCATTAGCAAATTTTTCAGCTCTAAATCATTCTTTTCAAGCTGGTCAAATCGTCTATCTTGCTCTTTTAGCAAATCAGCTATGTTGCTACTGATACTTATCTGATTATTCTTCAA
>JBFLZA010001205.1:0-1570 GCA_040756535.1 Cyanobacteriota bacterium | reverse complement strand
CGTCTCAGGAAGGCCAGGCACAAGTTCTTGCAGTCTGGGCAGCGGTTCTGATACTTGTTTGAAGGCTACGGCCATTGGAGTATCAGCTTGGTATGGCCTTCGTCCAGTGATTAATTCAAAAAATACGATCCCTAAAGAGTAGATATCTGAGCGTTGGTCTATTTTCCCCCCCTTGCATTGCTCTGGAGACATATATTCTGGTGTGCCGATGCCAACGCCAGTGCCTGTCAAAGTATGCCCTTCACCGAGCATTTTTGCTATTCCAAAATCGGAAAGCATCGGTTCGCCTGACTGTGTCAAGAGAATATTAGCTGGCTTGATATCCCGATGGATCACCTGGTTTTGATGAGCGAACTCTAGAGCTTTTGCAATAGGAATAAGCAACTTAGCAGCATCTGGATAATTCATAGGGCCGCTGATTCTCTGCTTCAGCGTTCCACCCGGAACATACGCCATTACGAGAAAGGCAATACCATCATGCTCACCATAATCGTAAATTTGCACAATATTGGGGTGGGATAATTTGGCAAGAGATTTCGCTTCCAAGTCAAATCGCTGAGAGAATGAAGCATCCTGTTGAATAGACGATGAGATGACTTTGACAGCCACAAACCGATCCAGACGAGGGTCATAGGCTTTATAGACGGCTGCCATGCCTCCTTCGCCGAGTTTTTCGATCAATTGATATCGCCCAAGAGTCTGACCGACCAGGTTGAACATTTTTCCCTTCCTTATTCCCAATTAGTGAGCAATATTTTCAGGTTTACCTTTTCATCAACTATCAACTCGATTTCGCCACACCGAAAAAGTGGTCGGTTTTGTGTCCTTTGCCCAGGTTGTTCGAGTTGCTATCGTTGCCGCTTCCGCTTCTTCTGCGGTAAAGCGGCCACCACAACTACGAGTATGGCAATTGGCCCGAGAAGTGCGCTGTATAGCTCAAACACCTGGCGCATTATGTCGGGAAAGAGAACAAATAAGACGATGCCAAGAATCGCAAGAATGACAAGGTTTCTAATGAAGTCTTTGATGAATTGCGTTTTCAATCTGCTGGTCTCCTATGGCAATGTATAGATTATTGTAAGATATGGTTTATATAGGGAGTCTTCTCCAAGACCTACTAACACATCGTTTGAACTGGTTGGGGTGATATTATAGAGGTCGAGGTCGTTTAGTAGAGCAAGTTTTGTCAAACCATTTTTTACAATCCAGCCCAAAGCAGTGGAATTAAAGTTTACAGTCATCCATGCATTTGGAGATATGGGCGTAACCGCCCCTCCTGAAATAAATGAGAATCTGCTAAAGTCGCTTATCGACAGTGGTATTAGTGCCGTTGAGGGCACCATGTGAATTTTATTGTTGCCGTTCAAGAATTGTCCTGAATGCAGGTGAAGAGTTGCGCTGCTTATATTTGCGTTTGAGGGAATAATGGATGTATCGAAGAACAGAAAAACTCTTTCGACCAAATACGTAGAATTAGAACTGCTAAAGCCTGCCCCCACGGTGCCTACAGTCATATCTTGCCATCTCGCATTACCACTACTGGCATTTCTGCAAGTTAACCAATCTGAGC
>JBFLZA010001204.1:0-1575 GCA_040756535.1 Cyanobacteriota bacterium | reverse complement strand
TCGGCTGTTGTTGCTCTAGCTTTAATATAGCGGTTCCAACACAAGAGAGGTACAAAGGAATTCATGATTATCTGGCTTTCCAGGGCTGAATGTGTACCTTATAAAGCCGAAAATTTCATATATATTCGACGTGGGTTCATAGAACTCCCTGATGACAAAGAAGGACAAAAAATTTTAGTAGCTGAACAAAAAAGGTTATTTGAAGGTCTAGTGAATGCGTTAGATTTGGAAGTGAAAAATCGTGGTAAAATGGATAACCCAGAACCTCCACATGAGGTTATCGAGGTTATTATTGCTCTTGGTAGTGCTGGAGTTTTCACAGCAATGGTTAGCATCTTTAAAGCTTGGCTCGAAAGCAAGAAGATCCAAATGATTGGCCTGGAATGCCAAACGGCAGATGGTGAGGCAGTTAAAGTCAGAATGCAGTTTGCAACTGTAGAAGAGGTTCAAACTGTCTTGCGTGAACTTGCTTGCTGTTATTCAACACGATAGTTAGTGAAATCGTTACGGCGCTTGCTTCAAAGATAAATGTTTCATCCCAATCCCTTAGTTAGGCTAGTTTTGGGCTAATTTCAAACGCTGATTCAGCCCGGTAGAAGCACACATCGAACGCCAAAAAGAAATTCATCTGTCCCAAAATCAACGGAGCATTCTTGTCCTGTGTCCAGGCAAAAGCCAATTCTACTGGGGAAAATCGCTCAACATTTGCCGTCAACACTAATGCCCGTGCCTCAAACCTAGCCAAATTTCCCCCTAGTGGAACAGAAAGCCTTTGGCGTTCCCAAACTGCTCCTAGCCTTAAACCCATTTCGTAAGGCAACACATTAACGCTAGAACCTGTATCTAGCAAGCCAGAGACATTTATAGATTGGTTTCGGTAAGTTAGGATTAGCGGGAGATAGGGTAATGTACTCAATGTACCAAGGTCTGGATCTATCTCTGTGAAAGCAAATCTAACTTTATCAACCATGTGGAGCTACTTTTTCCTCTGCCAATGCTTTTGCTAAAACAGCAGCCGCTTCAAAAGAGTCATGTAACCCTTGACTGGCTGTTTTGCCTTTGGTGTCTAAGGGTACTAAACCCGATTCCTTTAATAACTCAGCGATCAGGAAGTGTAATAGCAAGAGTTTGTCAGAATAAGATAGTTCTTTGAGGTGTGGTACAAGTTCGGTGAGAGGCATAACTTGTTTGGTTAATTTAGGTTGTATCTATTTTAGAGTTTTGAGTTTGCATCTGCACGTTCGCTCAAGTGGACGGGCTAACAACCCGGTTGGAGCGGACTGACGAGAGATATTGGTATAGATGCAAAATTTACTGGCAGCCGCACAACCGCAGTCCACCGCCATAAAGTAACTTCATCACCAACTGCTGAACGCCACAGATTTGTTGAATGACCGCCTGCACCTCTGCTTTAGTCAGGACAGTGGGAAGGTACTGAGTGCGTTTTGCCCGAATCGCGTTCACCTCAGACACTTCCAAGTTTAAGACCTCTCGGTATAGAAAGAGAATGGCATTGAGTGCCTGATTTTGAGTAGAAGCAGCAACTTGCTCTTGCACCGCTAGGTGCGTCAGGAA
>JBFLZA010001203.1:0-1577 GCA_040756535.1 Cyanobacteriota bacterium | reverse complement strand
AGAGAATTTGTTTGTTGGTAAAAGGTAGCATTGGCTTACCTTTACCTGGATAAACGCCAGCTTTCTTTAAAACCGTAAAACTGTCTCTATCCTTTTTGCACTTAAATTTGGGAAAGCCTGAATCTCCCTTGCGCCATCTACTGACAGCCGACGCTATATGACGAAACGCCTGAGCGTAAATAGCGCTTGGGTAATTTTTAATCCAAGCGTATTTAGGATTAGTTTTGACGTGATTTGTAAAAACCTTTTCTATAGCATTTAGTCGTTTAGAATCCCCCGCTTTTATTTCAGTCCACTCCCAAGATTGAGTGAGCATCGATAACCCAAAGTTATACACGAAGCGAGAAAAGCCTGCACACCCCGCCAGAAACGAACGCTCACGATTATTGAGTTTTAGCTCCAATTTGATGGCGTACACAGCTTTTATCAAAATCGAGTACAATGCAATTGTAGCAGTATCGTAGCAACAATGCCCAAAGAATTCATGCTGCGGATACGGTTAAGCAGACGGCAAGAGAGGAAGCTAAAGTGGAAAGCCTACCAGTCAGGCAAAGATATGTCAGAGTTGATTAGAGAATTTATTGAGAAAATGCCCACCCCGTCAGAGGAGTGGGACGAATCGACATATCGAGATGTGTAGAGTTGAGCGATTTACGTAACTTTAGCGGTTGCTATTGCTACGTCTTTAAAAGAGGGAGAAGTTGATGAGCTTAAAAGACCGCATCTCGGAAGAGATTAAAGCCGCCATGAAAGCGAAAGATAAAGTCCGCCTCGAAACAGTTCGCAGCATCAAAAAGGTCATTTTAGAAAAAGAATCCACTCTGCGAGGGCAAGGGCAGGAGACGCTTACAGAAACTCAGGAACTTGAAGTCCTAGCGCAGCTAGCGAAGCAACGTCGAGATTCTATCGAGCAGTATCGCAAAGCTGGACGAGAAGACCTCGCCCAACAAGAAGCCCAAGAATTAGCGATTCTTGAAGAGTATCTACCCAAGCAACTCTCGGATGAAGAGGTGGCTGCTGTTATCGATGAAATTATTGCCACTGTTGGAGCGACCTCTGCCAAGGACATGAGTAAGGTCATGGGGCCAGTGATGCAAAAACTCAAAGGTCGAGCTGAAGGACAGAAGATTCAAGCAATGGTTAAGGAAAAACTGAGTAGCTGAAAACAAGAAAAGGGGAAGGAGGAAAAGGAAAAAGGAGTATTCCTCCTTTCACCTTTGTTCTTTCTCCATTCCCCTTGATTCGGAACTACGTTGACTACCAGAGCAAAAAGCCGTTTCTCAATTCTGGAGTTGCTGCTGCGGAGGCATGACCACTTTTTTCGCTAGACCAAGGGTTTTCAGCACCAGAATGGCCCACCAAGTGACATCAATTTCCCACCATTGCCGTCCGGCAGGAGCAACATTCGGTTGAGCATGGTGATTGTTATGCCAACCTTCTCCATAAGTTAAGATTGCTGCCCACCACAAGTTGCGAGAACCATCTTCCACCTTATAGGTTTGATAACCGCGCAAGTGAGTTGCTGAATTAATCAACCAGGTACTATGCCAAAGCGATACAGCTCTCACAAACATTCC
>JBFLZA010001202.1:0-1578 GCA_040756535.1 Cyanobacteriota bacterium | reverse complement strand
GAGCAATGGTTAAGAGTTCTACTAGAGGGTTGACGCTCCGCCGACTCAGTCGCAGTTGAATCCAACGAAACCCTTCTGCTTGAAGCCTTTCGACGTAGGCATCCCAAGGAGAAACTAAAACGACTTCGATTCCCTGAAGGCGCAGAAATCTAGCTAGAGGCAGACGGAAGTTATAAAGATACCAGCCCGTATTAGCAACTAGCAAAATTTTCAGGCGATTTTTGTTTTCCACACAACTTAATCTCACCCTAGTTTTATCAATTAGTTTATATGCAGGTATGGAAATATATAAACTTGGTAGTAAAAGCGATACTAAAAGGGTGTGTATGAAGTCAACTCGCCCTGCTTAGGTGCGCTGTTGGTAGCGGCTCTCTTAAGAGGTAGCAGCCATAGAAAAAACAGGGTTCTATCGATTCATTCCCAGTTGAATGCTTCACCACTACAAGGTAATCAGCGCGTTACAGGCATACTCTAAAGACTCCAATAATGGATAGTCGATGGTAATGTAGCAGGGTCAAGAGCGGATTTGACATCCATTAATACTCCTCCCTCGCGCAGACAGGCGAGCAGACAAGCGAACAGTTGAGAGCGTGGTATATCTAAATAAACTTGATGGCTAGCAGCAATTATGAGTCCATCGAGATTAGATAAAGCTTGCCAAGGTACAAGCTCCATATTGTATTCCCGCTTCGCTTCAAGGAGATAAACTAAGGGGTCATGTACCAGCGGCTCAACACCAAATTGCCGCAACTCTGCCACAATATCTGGTAGTCGGCTATTCCGCAAGTCTGGTACATTTTCCTTAAATGTTAGCCCTAAAATTCCAATCCGCGACCCCTTAATGGGCAAATTAGCCTCAACTAAAAGCTTGACTAAACGCTGTGCTAAATATGTACCCATGCTGTCGTTGATGCGGCGACCAGCTAAGATAACTTGGGGATGGTAGCCTAGTTCTTCTGCTTTATTAGTTAGGTAATAAGGATCGACGCCAATACAGTGACCACCGACAAGTCCTGGGGTGAAGGGCAAAAAATTCCATTTTGTCCTAGCTGTTGCCAAAACATCCCGTGTACGGATGCCCAAGCGATCGCATATTAAGGCTAACTCGTTCATCAAGGCAATGTTCAAGTCTCGTCGGGTGTTCTCAATGACTTTGGCGGCTTCGGCAATTTTAATCGAACTGACCCGCAAATAGCCTCTGTTACTCCCGGATATACAGTTGATTCATACACTATTACCGCTCCCGGTTTTAAAACTTTGCCGATCGTTTCTGAAGCTTTAATTAAATACGTCAAATCCGGTCTGTGGTTGCGGTCGATCGGTGTTGGTACGGCTACTACAAAAAAATTTATCCGATCAATTCTGGTGAATCTGTGGTGATGTAGAGATTGGAGGTTTTTAAGTCTTCATTTGAGATTTGACGGAATGGATCGACTCCGCCTTTGAGAGTATTGACTTTATCTAAGTAGTTAAACAAAATTAATTACATAGTTTTTTCCAAATCCTCTGAGGATTTTTTCAACGGCAGCGACAAAAGTTTGCCAGTTAGAGTAAGCATCTATTTCAATCCATTGGTAC
>JBFLZA010001201.1:0-1580 GCA_040756535.1 Cyanobacteriota bacterium | reverse complement strand
AATCCGCTCGTGTAACTTTTTGCTCTTTAAATTTGTTATTGACCGAGGCAATGCTATTGGTTTGTTTATAAGGAATCGCTTCATCATCTGTGAACTGCGCTAAATCAATTCCGACTGAACTTGAAAAATGCGCCAAACCTGCTTCTGGACTGGCATAGCGAATATATTCGGCGAGTTTTTCTTGTGCGAGTTTGTCTGTTTCTGCCGTAACTACACTAATGCCAACAAAGAGTTTAATGGCTTGCTCATCACGACCATGGCTTAATGCAAGCGCACGAATTTTATCGACTTGCTGTTTCAGTTTTTCAGGTGTGTCAGCACCAATAAACATGGCTTCAGCATGTTGAGTTGCAAAAGCTAAGCCTTTGCTTGAAGCGCCCGCTTGATAAAGTACAGGCGTGCGCTGAATAGATGGAGAAACTTGAAAAATGCCCTGGCTTTGGAAAAATTTGCCTTGATGCTGTATGGCGTGAACTTTTGAAGGGTCGGTAAAGACACGGTTTAACTTATCTTTTTGTACGGCATCGTCTTCCCAAGAACCTTCCCAAAATTTATAGCAAAGTTCGAGAAACTCTTCAGCTTGTTCATAACGCAAGTCGTGATCTTTTAAACCTTTTTGACCAATTAACCGTTCTGCGCTGTCTAAGTAACCCGTGACAATGTTCCACCCAATACGACCGTTTGTTAGATGGTCGAGGCTCGCAAAGCGCCGTGCAAACTGATAAGGCGACTCATAGCTCAAATTTACAGTGACACCAAAACCTAAGTGCTGTGTAACGGCAGCCATTGCAGAAACGAGTGTACTTGGGTCATGGCTTGGAAGTTGAATTGACTCTTTTAGGGTTAAATCCAGACCATTTTGATAAACATCGTAGACACCCGTAATGTCGGCGATAAATAAACCATCAAATAAACCTTGTTCTAAAGTTTGCGCCAAATCGGTCCAATAGCTGAGCTCATTAAAACGATGTGACTCATCACGTGGGTGTGTCCACAAACCATGATTGATATGACCTACGCTATTCATATCAAAGGCATTCAGGATGATTTGCTTCGGCTTGTTATTTTGAGATGATAGTGTCATTACAATGTCCCTCTGCGTGGCGGAAGTACACCGTTAAGAAGATAATTGGCAATGAAGTAATATTTCCAACGTGACGCATCATGTAGCGTGTGAACACGGGCATTACGCCAAAAACGGTCTAAGCCATCTTCACGCTGACTACCACGACTGCCTGCTAGTTCAATTAATTTCGAAGCGGCTTTTAAAGCGGTTTCTGTGCTGTGTGCACGAACTTTCGCTACATCGAGAGAAGCTTTTGCAATGCTATCAATGGTTGGATTAGGACGTGCTGCATCGATTGAGCGAGCTGCTTGTTTGAGTAAGACTTCACTGGCACGCACATCGGCAACCACGCGTCCTAGTTCAAACTGAGTTAGAGGATCATCGGTTGCCTGTTCAACAGCAGAGTCAATCCATGGCCGAGCCTGACGCACACGAACCAGTGTTTCCTCAAAAGCAGCACGTGCGATACCCGTTTCAATTGCAGCATGCATAATTTGTGCAAAAGACCCAACCA
>JBFLZA010001200.1:0-1580 GCA_040756535.1 Cyanobacteriota bacterium | reverse complement strand
CTCTTGCCTCCCTTACCTCCTGTGCATCTTCATATTCTCTCTAGAACTAAACATCTTGTTGAGGGGATGTATATCAGGGACAACATATTCTATACAAAACCAAAAGAAATTATACAGGAAAGCAAAATACTCAAGAGGATTCCTTGTGGTGAATATCACAGATTTGTTCAAGGACATGTGATTCTACAACCTCTAAACTACCCGCCACTAAAGTGGCGGGGGTTAACTAATTAGTTAGCTGTGAACTCCAGTAGCTTTGCCTGTTTTCCTTGTTCAGCTTCCCAATGTTTGTTCTGTGAATCCTCAACATACTTCCTTATTGTTGCTGAGTTAACAGCGCCAACTGTTCTGTAGAAATATCCGCTTGTCCAGAACTTCTTTCCATAGAGCTTATCCTCGAACAGGTCGCGATGATGCTTACGCATCATACGGCTGGAGAATCCCTTCAACAACTTTGCAACCTGTGCTGGACCATGATTCTTGCATCTTGTTGTGAATGTGTGGCAATGGTCAGGCCCAAAGCCTATTGCTGCAATGGTTATACCATGTTTGTTTGCTGCAGCAATTAGGTAATCGCGGGTAAGGATTCTGGTCAGCTCATCCGCGAATATATCCCTTCGGTAAGCGGGTGTTAACTGTATGTGGTAGTTGGCTTCGCCAACGCTATGGCTACTTCTAAGCAACTCAAACTTCATAGAAATCACCTATTGGTTTTATAAGGCAGCGAAACCTACATCTAATTGAATTATTCCTGTGTATGGGGCGAGGTTTCGCTCCCCATTTTATTTTTTGTTTTTGTTATAGAAATAATCATGCCTCGCGCTTGTCCGCAATTCATCCATGGGTTAAAACCCATAGGGTTCTTGCGGCGCTCGGCCTAAGGTTAGGCTACGAGAGGAGTTCAGACTCTCCACGCGATGCGACGTTTGTTCGAGTAACATTTATTAAGAAGGAGTGAGTCATGGCTATCATAGACTATTTAAATAGGTCAGTCTTTAAGCGGCTGTCTCAAATAGCCTTCTGCGCGGACATGATTAATGACAGTTTCACTCTATTCTATCTCCCGATTCTCTTGGAACTGTCTGCGAGCGGCTCTAAGACAGAGACAGAACTTCGTGAGTTACTCCCCCAAAGAGAGTTGCGTAATTCTATTGCCGAACTAGATTCACTGGGGTTGATACAAGTGAGCAGAAAAAATGGAACCGAATATTATAAGCCATCTAACAAAGCTGTGCAATTTCTAGAAACCTTATCCTCACGGGAGACGGAATTCGACAGCCAGCTTAGAGACTGGCTTAAACAGAAACTCCAGCTGGGGCGGGACATAGCTCAAGAAGATGTCGAGAGATTCCTTGATCTCGTCTATTCATGGCAAGAGCAGGAGATTCAGAAGTTCGCTGCTGAAATATCAAAACAAGATACAGAGAGGCGACCCGAATCCGCCATGGGCGATACAGTTATGACGGACAACTTGCTCCAAAAGATGCAGGAACTAATCTCCCACGTCAGACTGGCAAAAATCAGAGATCAATTCGCGAATATTTTGATGCTGCATAGCTTCATGTATTGGATAGTTTCCA
>JBFLZA010001199.1:0-1580 GCA_040756535.1 Cyanobacteriota bacterium | reverse complement strand
TACGTTTAAGTTAACGATTCGCTAAGTATTGCTACAAGTGCTTAATCCCGCGTTTTGCAGTTGGATGCAATACCGAGTGACCTCTCCCCAACCCCTCTCCTGCAAGGAGAGGGGCTTTTTTGATTCCCTTTCTCTAACAGGGAAGTAAGATGCTCAGCAGTTCAACCAGATTTCACATCATTACCAGTCACCTTGCAGTACAAAGGCAGCTCAGTAATCAGGGGTTTGCCACATTTCTAATTGAAGCAGTTTTCATCAGGCGTTCCTAAATTCTGGGTAAGGTGAAGGAAGTGGGTAATCGCTACCCACCCTTGATTGAAGGCAAATTTCTATGGAGTTGCAAATGCAAAGCTGTCCCTGTTGCTGGAATAAGCGCTTATTTGCCTGGTTGCTATATAAAGGCAACGCTGGGTATGAAAAACTGGTAAGCGATCGCAAGCGCAATCTCTTTTCTGACTTGCACGGCGATGTGTTGGAAATTGGCCCTGGAACGGGTGCTAACTTCCCTTATTATCCCAAAGACATTCGCTGGATTGGCATCGAGCCGAACCCGTATATGCATCCTTATCTGCGAAAAGAAGCAGAACGAAATGGCTTAAACAATCCCGATATCCGCAGTATTAGCGCCCAACGATTGGAAGCTGAAGATAACAGTATCGATGCGGTTGTTAGTACCCTTGTGTTGTGTTCGGTGCCGGATTTAACAGCAACTTTCAAAGAAATCTTGCGAGTCCTCAAACCCGGCGGGCGCTTCTTGTTTCTCGAACACGTCGCCGCCCCCCAAGGCACTTTCTTGCGACGGGTACAGGAGGGTGTGCGTCCAGTGTGGAAATTTCTTGCTGATGGTTGCAACCCAGACCGAGAAACTTGGGTAGCGTTGGAAAACGCTGGTTTTGACCGTCTCAATTACGAAAAGTTTGAGATTGATCTCCCCATTGTTAGTCCCCAAATTGCAGGTGTAGCGACCAAGTAGCGGTATTTTTTGGGAAAGTCATTGAAGTTCTTGGAGTGCGTTGTGTGTGTAGCCCCAAGTCCGCCTTGAACTCAAGTTCAAGGCTCATCGCTCAAGTCCATTGAAATGGACTAAAATTTTTACTCAGTCTTCTACAGGGGATGTTTAAAAAGTGCTTTTTCAAACGTTATGGGTTAGAGATCCCCCTAAATCCCCCGATAAATTGGGGGACTTTGAGGATTCCCCCCCTTTTTAAGGGGGGCTAGGGGGGATCTCCAAGATTCCAGCGTCACATAAATAACTTTTCAAACATCCTCTATCGCTCTTTAATCACTCTGAGGAAAGAAAAAACACAGCCAAACTATGAAACCCCACAACCATCGGGAATTTGGCAAGCGCAAACTGATAGAAACCCAAAGAATAAGCTCAGTTGCTAAAAGTCTCTGTGTGCAAGAGTTTCAACTTTTTCTCTGACAAGAGTAACAGAAGAGCGCTATAGCCATCCTAAATGATTCGTGAACCCCTGTAAGGACACGGCAGTGCCGTGTCCTTACACCAGGGTGATACTCGTTCACAACTTAAATAGGATTGCTATAAAGAAGATTTTAGCTGTTAGCAAGGGGGTTAA
>JBFLZA010001198.1:0-1583 GCA_040756535.1 Cyanobacteriota bacterium | reverse complement strand
GAGAGCATAGAACAGAGAGCCACGAAGAACACGAAGTTGCAGAAATATAGCAATTTTTAAGGGTGCGGCTCTTTTAGAGCAACGTTGTTTCTCTTCATAATCAACAACTTAGGTTATATAAGCGGATAACAAAAACCTAAATTTGGCATACATATGAACTTGAGCCTTGAATATGTTTAAGCGGTACAAATTACGAGAATTTTTCGCAATGGAAGAATCCTGTGTGTATTCCGCTGATGATGGACCCACATTCCAGTAAGATGGACAGGAGTTCCAGATAGGTGGGACAAGAACTCAAATAAATAGAGCTGAATATCTACTCCTTTCTATGTAATTAGGCAAATATCTAGAGAAAGATCATTAGCCAACTTCAGTTGGTATTATAGGTCTATTAGCTTTCATCATTCTCTCGACCACAGCTTTAAGTAAATCTTCGTCTTCAATGATGCTCATCATTTTGGTTTTGCTATTGTATGGTAAGTAGCTAGTGAAAGAAGCATCAACAGAAATTATTTGTAAATTAAGCTGTGCCGCCTTCTCTTTAATCCGATGAGCCTCAATAGATTCAAACTTGCCGAGAGGTAAAGTACCAGAATTACCGATCTCTGTCTTTATTTCTTTCACCGGCACATGTTGAAATCTCTCTAACAATTTTCTTACTGCAGCAATTTCAGTAATAGTTGGCTGCTGACCGGCAAATTTAATCGTTAATTCTTCCAATGAATAGTAGGTTATCGACAATTCCCAACCTTCATTTTCATCCCACAAGTATGATAAGCGCTTTAACTCTTGATCTAATTCCATAAATTTAACTCTGAGATTAATCAACCAAGTTGTGGCGGCTGTTTGGTTGGCGCGCAGCCGCCCGGAACGAAAGCAGCCAGCGACGGACGGGCTGTGCCCGGCCTGGAGCGCGAGGCTCGTCGCGCGCAGTTAGCGCGATGAGGGCTGCTGGAGTGGAGTGCGCGCCATACCAGTGCGTTTCCCCTGGGGGACGGAAGGGGAGATCTATTGCTCCCAATTTGCATTACTTTCAACTGACAGATCATTTTGTTTTCCTCAATGACTCTCCTTTGAGATGAATTTTATGCGCATTCTCCAGAACACGGTCCAGTATGGCATCGGCCAAAGTGGGATTTCCGATGTAATCGTGCCAGCGATCAATGGGTAATTGACTGGCAATCAATGTTGCACGCCGCGAATGCCGCTCTTCTATTACTTCCATCAGATCGTGACGTTCATTGGCACTCATTGGCCGCAGTCCCCAATCATCTATGATCATTAAATCAACTCTGGCCAACTGTGCTAGCTTTTTTGAATAGCTACCATCGCCGTGCGCTACTTTCAAATCTTCAAACAGACGAGGCATCCTCGTGTAATAGACGCTCAGCCCTTGACGAGCTGCCTGATTGCCCATTGCACAAGAGAGCCAGGTCTTGCCAACACCAGTTGCCCCGGTGATCAATAATCTGTGTTTAGCCCTGATCCAATCACAACTCCCTAAATTAGCAATTTGACTCTTATCTAGCCCTCGCTGTGCCGTGTAGTTGATATCCTCGATACAAGCAGGCTGCTTGAGCTTG
>JBFLZA010001197.1:0-1583 GCA_040756535.1 Cyanobacteriota bacterium | reverse complement strand
GAAGGAACTCTGGTACCGAGTCTTCAGCAACTATCATCCACCAGGGCTGATTGCGCTTTTTAGCATAATTGCAAGCCACTTTTATTTTTGCTTCTAGCTCAGCCTCGTCGTAGACGGGTTTAGCAAGAAAGACAGCATTGATAAAGAAATTCTCTGTACCGCTCCAGGTGATGACTAATTCATTCGCTTCTAAAACTTCTCCTTTAGGACATACGCTGGCAAAGTAACTCCAAGCACTAATAAATTGTTGATTTGATGCAAAAGTCTCTAATTTTGACATGACTTACAGCTCCTTATCACTGATTTATAGAAATACCTCTGGAAATTTCGGTAGTGTTCTCAGTCTGTTATTTGACTCTAGGTCGTCACCTCTAATACTGTGCAGCTAATTGCGGCGGCTTTTGTCGGCGTTCAAGCTCCTGAATGTGACTGGACAGAAAACAAATGACCCAACAGAAGATGGTAAACATTCGCCAGATCCCTATCCACCGAGATCGCCATTATGCAGTGCTTCATTGAGTCAGAAAGCGGAGCGCAACCGAAGGTTGTCTTCTGTGCTCATTTGTTGATTGGATTCCATGTAGCGATAGACTTCGACGATTTGCTCAAGCAGGAACGTGCGCTCAACAACAGGTTTAAATGGTTCCTCTTGAATTCCTGCCTGGATGTACTGTAATCCCCGCTCCAACCGTTTTGGATTACCTAAGCTGAACCAGATTTTCTTCAGTCAAAGTGTGATTGATGGAAACAGCCGCGATCGTCCCACTCGCGACTGCTACGGCGATCTGTGAATAAGGGCTAGACACATCGCCCACCGCATAGAGTCCAGGAATCGAGGTTTGCTTACTCTCATCCACTTGTACAATGTCATCGCTGCCAAGTTTACAACCTAACTTTGCGGCTAGAGGGCTGTGCTGATATGATCGAGGGCGTAGCAATATACCGCGACGCGGCAGCACTTTATTGTTCGTAAAGACAATCCCTGTTAGTTTGTCGTCTTGATGTTCGAGTCGAGCAATTTTTTCTTCGCGTAGCTGAACCCCCCAATTTGATAACTGCTGTCGTTGCTCATGAGTTAATTCAGCAGAACCATCTGAACACAACACTAAATCGCGGCTCCAGCCGGTCAGCATGAATGTCATTTCAAGCCCTACCTCACCTCTGCCATAAATCGCTAAAGGTTGATCTCGCACTTCCCAACCATGACAGTAAGGACAGTGGAAAATGCTGCTACCCCAGAGTTTTGCGAATCCATCAATTGCCGGAAGTGTATCTTTCATACCCGTGGCTAAGAGTAATTTGCGACCGGCAAATTGGTTGCCATCACTCAGAGTCACTTGAAAGCGATCGCCCAATTTTTGAGCATCGACCACTTCACCCACCTGAATTTCAACATCATCGTAAGGATGCAATTGCTCTCGTCCAATTTGCAGCAGTTGTGCCGGTGAAATTCCATCTCTAGACAAGAAACCATGAGCAGCATGAGCAACTTGATTGCGTGGCTTTCCAGCATCGCAGACCAAGACCCGTTTGCAGGCTCGTCCGAGCATCAAGGCAGCAGTCAAACCTGCTGGGCCGGCACC
>JBFLZA010001196.1:0-1588 GCA_040756535.1 Cyanobacteriota bacterium | reverse complement strand
TTTCCAATCATTGATTACTCGTGACGAAGTGGTGTTACTAAATGAGGACGTGGTCTATTCAGAGCGCTGTCAGATCTACATTACAGAGATGGCGTGGGGAATTGATGGGTGCTCATCGTAGACGAAATCAGTACGAACATAGCGACCGCCCAGTGCCAGCTCTTCCTGTACATCTACAATGCGGATTTCGTAATCGTTATATCCGTGGTGTTCCGAGGGCTTTATAGAGTTATGAGAGCGACTTGCTTGAGTTCGCATGAGTGACGTAAAGCGAAAATTTGCTTTTGGAGTGGCATGTGTTGGCACCTTTCACTAGATGGATACTTTGTCGCCGAATCTAGACCGCCGATGTTCCATTCCCGTTTGCACTTCAGTTACGGGCAAAAATTGCCCTTCATCGGGTCGGAAACTGAACACTTCTCCGGTTTGAATTTTATAGGCCCAGGCATGCAGATTGAGTTCGCCTCGTGCAAGGCGAGCCTCCACAGCCGGATGAGTTCGCAAATTCTCTAATTGAACGAGAACGTTTTCTTGCATGGCTACATTCAACAATTCATCATCAGAAAGATCGCTGTAGTTTTCCTCGACAATGCGCCTGGTTGCTTCAGCATGAGCAAGCCAAGATATGACAGTCGGCATGTCGCGAAGCTGTTCCGGGTGCAGTAAACCTTCTAAAGCGCCGCACAGTGAATGTCCGCAAACGATTATGTCTTTGATTCCAAGCGCCGTTACGGCAAACTCAATGGTTGCACCCTCGCCATCACTAACGGCACCATGTGGAGGTATGATGTTTCCCACATTTCGCAATATGAATAAATCACCGGGATTGGTCTGCGTGATCAGGTTTGGGTTTATGCGTGAATCTGAGCAAGTGACGAAAAGCGCGTCTGGAGTTTGCCCGTGCGACAGGCTTTCAAACAGTTCCTTCTGTGACGAAAAGATCTGCGATTGAAAGTGATGGAGACCAGTTATTAGTTTCCTCAATTTTGATCATCTCCAGATGTGGATGAATTGACTGGGCTTCGTTCCACAAATCAGACTGGCATGCATCTTTCTTCGCTGACGAGTTCACCTCGCTCAATCAAAGTCTTAATCTGTAATGAAAGGAGTCTGCATGTTGATTGCACTTGTGGAGATTGTCTAATCCTTCAATACTGAGGCAGCAACCCATCCTTCTTGTTTCTTCTGAAAGCTGCTTCAAGTAAACGGTGCTGCTATGGTCAACAATGCTAACCGCGGGAGTAAGAATAATACGAACTGCTTTGCCCGGTTTGATTGCATCTTTTAGCACCCTTCTGACAGACAAGCTGTTGAAACACGTAAGAGGGCCTGAAAAGTAGATATCAATTCCTTGATCGAGTTCTTCGGCTTTGTGCAGCGGGCTCTTGAAGAGAGCAACAAAGAGTGATGCAAGTGTTTGCAGTTTGTCGCTGAACGAGCCTGTCCATGCAGTTGCTCTGACCGAATGCACTAGCAGGATGAAAATCTTCATCAGAATTCCGCTTGCTATGCCAATAAGCAGGTCCGAATAAACAGTGACAAGCACCGTGGTTGTAAATATCAGTAGCTGTTCTTGCCCTAAGTCAAT
>JBFLZA010001195.1:0-1588 GCA_040756535.1 Cyanobacteriota bacterium | reverse complement strand
TCATGGGAAGATTGGCTTTCGCCAGAATCGTTAGCATATTGACGATTGCTCCCCCACCATTCGCCTTCAGAATAGGAGCAAAGGCACGACACATCAACAGCGTGCCAAAATAATTGACCTCTATCTCGGCTTTAGCACTAGAGAGGTCGGGCGCAGAGATAAACCCTTTGAGAAGCCCTATTCCAGCGTTGTTAATCAGCAGGGTAACATCTTGACACTTAGCAGCAGCAGTACTCACAGATTGCTCATCGGTGATGTCGAGTTGAATTGGGATAACCCGTTGTGGATCAGCCGCCACCATCTCACTCACAGAGTTGGGATTCCTTGCCCCTGCATAGATCCGAGCGGCTCCTGCTGCTTGCAGTGCCTCAACGTAATATTTACCAATACCTCCATTTGCACCTGTAACTAATACAACTGCGCCTTCAATCTGCATTTCTTGTCTCCTTACGATTTCTCAGCTTGCAGGTGTGCTTCCAAGAACCAGAGGTGCTTATCAATCGTGCGCGAAATTTCGGTGTAGAGGTCGGCGGTGTCCGCATCCTCTAACTCAATCGCTTGGTTAATTGCTACTCGAACTACTTTGGCATAGGGAGCCATCCTGTCAGCCAGCGCGGTTACATGGTCTTTGCCGTCTACAATGTCAAATGGATATTCGGGAAGTACCGACTGTGACGCGGCGATTCGCACTGTACCCATTGCTACGCCCCCCAGAGCTGTAACCCGCTCTGCAATCAAGTCAATGTATTCTTCAAGCTGGGTAGCAATCTCATCAAAGAGTTGATGGAGTTGATAAAAGTTGATGCCTTTGACATTCCAGTGCGCCTGCTTGACCTGGGTTTTGAGGTCAAGGGTAGTCGCTAAAGTTTGGTTGAGCAGTTCAATGACTTGAGAGCGAATTTCTGGGGGAATGTCGATACGAGTGGGATAACAGTCTACTTTTGAGGAGCTTGCAACGATGCTACTCCTACTGGTGGGGGCACTTTGCATCAGGTTTGGCTTGAACAGCAAGCGTTGAATGCTTAAAGTAAGGATAAAACTCCTTGCTGCCTCGGTCTTTCCCATTCTTGTGAAAAATTGTCTAATCTTGGGAAATAGCGAATGGAATCAAGGTTGCTTTTGCGGATGTGGCGTTTGATAATCACCCCCTTGTGACACTTCTTGGTGCAGAATGGAGGGCTTGAGCATAAATCCGAAAAGGGCGAAGCATTCGCGGATAAAAACCCCGGTTTCACCAATAAATTCGGGCGCAAATGCTTCGCCCCTACACCTAAAAATCGACTTTTGCAAGAGACACCATGAGCTATGCTCACAACGAAAGATGAAAGTAGACTTTCAAGATAGGTCTATTCATTGGGGTGAGTTGATGAAACTCGTAACAAATGAGAGAGCTTCGCTAATTTTTGCCTCACCATCATAGAAATCAAGCTGTGAGCCACTAATCCAGTGGACTTGGGGTTTATATCATGTCCGCATAATCGCTTACGATAAAAGGAGAGAGTGCTTTCCCTTAGCGATGCCAAAACGAATTAGCGTAGCAAAACACTTAACAATTGAGCAGCTAGAGCAGCATTACCGCCAAGCAAGA
>JBFLZA010001194.1:0-1591 GCA_040756535.1 Cyanobacteriota bacterium | reverse complement strand
AAGCGTCGATATGAAGCAGCCTTCATCGCCAAGCTCAACGATTGTGAAGCTGAAGCTGCTGAGACCCAAACTTGGATTGAATTCGCAGTTAGATGCAATTACATAAATACTGAAACAGGTCGAGAACTTTATGGAACTTATAACCAGGTTCTGGCTGGTCTTGTGAGCCTAATTAACAACCCATCACCTTGGTTGATGAAACATTAAGCTCCCCCAGCTCCCCCAGCTCCCCCAGCTTCCCCAGCTCCCTTAACTTAATGCCATTCGGCTGAGGCTAGCCGTGCCCCTACAGAAATCCCAGCTTTTCAGGCTCATATCCAGTTTAGTGAACGTCAATAAGTGTAGAGAGAAAAAATTGACAAATCCCACGAAGTATGTATCGAAAGTTCAAGGATTTCACTGCCTGGAGTGCAGCGATCGCATTACTCGCCCTAGTAACGGCTTGTTCTTCCACACCCCCCACTCCCACTACATCTGAAGCGACACCTCCTGCCTCTCAGAGTGCAAGTAACCCTTCATCTGAGAAGGCAGCATTAAAGCCGTCAGGAGTGTCCCTGCCAAAAACAACTCATAAAATTGGGGAAGTCATCTCAGTAAACGATAAAAACCCCAGTCTAGAATTGACGGTGAACGGCATCCGTGAACACCAAGGACAAGGAGTGATTCAACCCAATCGCGGGAATAAGTGGATTGTCGTATCCACCACAATTGCTAACAAGGGGGCGGAACCCAAAACGTTATCAATTGTCTCCTTTGAAGTGGTTGATCATAAAAATAAACCCTACGAGGTCGCTTTACTGGCATCGGCGTTAGAAGATGTTAAAAGCCCTTCCGGTGAAATTAAGCCGGGTGAGGAGCGACGGGGAGAGGTCACCTTTGAAGTGCCCGAAGGCGCTAAAGGACTCAAACTTCTGTTTAAACCTAACATCAGTGAATGTGAAGCAACCGTTGCCAAAAAGGTATCAGAAAAACCCAATTGTGAACCAATTTTAGTCAACCTGGAATAACTCCCGATTTAGTATGGGATTCCTTGAAAAATAAGATATAACGGCTGAACTATCCTAAATTTTTAACAGCCGAAGAGGGTAACTGCCATGAAAAACTTAGTCGTTGTGACATTGTTGTTGGGAAGTCTCGCCAGCGGATGCCAGAATGCAGACTTGGCTCAGTCAGGAGGTACCTCTCCTAGCCAAAATGCGATCGCTACACCCACCTCAACAACTGCCCAAAAGCCGCTTTCATCCAGTCCATCTGAGGTTCAGCCTTCTGTTGTAGCAACGAGTCCGGTAGCCGCCTCTCCTCAGAATTCGTCTCAGGCTCGGAAAACGTGTCAAATTAGTGCCTTTCTCATGGATAAAGATCCAAAAGGACTCAATGTGCGCTCTGGCCCTGGCACGAATTACAACATTATCGGGAAATTGCCCACTACTAAAGTTGGTGTGATTGTCGATCTTGCGGCCTCACAAGGGAATTGGGTACAACTAACCAAAGCAGAAAGCCCTGACAAAGTCGAATTTCAAGGAACGGGATGGGTTTCCTCTCAACTACTAGGCACCAGTACTCGCGGTTATGGCACTGAGGGCGTCTCTGT
>JBFLZA010001193.1:0-1596 GCA_040756535.1 Cyanobacteriota bacterium | reverse complement strand
AACCCCTTAAAGAAACTGTTCCCACAATCTCGTACCAAGCTCGAAGCGATAGCGGTATTACTCCTGCTTTGCTTTCCAGGGAGGCTATCTGCTCGCGAGTATCTAGTTGTGGGGGTATGAAAACAATTTCAGGGTCTTCAAATTCATAGTTTATTGCCTGGAGACGCTCTATCAGCATTTCGATGTTCGTTCGAGCTTTAGCTATCGTTTCCCGTGCAACAGCAAGGGCATCTTCTAGCAGTGGTTCTTCCCTAATCAATGAGCCTTTTGCTAACAATTCATCCCACACCTGCTCGTATTCCCCGTTTTGGTATCGCTCCAGAAAGGTTGTCATAGTGAGTACCTCAAGTTACACCTCATTAAATAGATTCATCTTAACGCCCAACACGACGAGAATTAATAATTGAGTGCCTATATAATCCCTCGTAGGAAGTTCGCCCAGAAGCGTTCGCTGAAATATTACAGAAACTATCTGAGAAATCTTTTGAAGAAATTACCAAAGTTTCTGACGGGCTAATGGCTGACTGACTAAGATATACTAATGCTATTAAGAAAAAAACTTTAGAGGGAGACTGGAGTTTTCTTGTGGTAGTTAAAACTTTGGGAGTTGGCTTAAGTCTGCTTAACAATCTACAATGCCCTATGGGCTTCCAATAAGATTTGGAAATAATGGAATAGCCCTTATAGCGATATAAAGCAACATCTCGATTCAAGTATATTGGCATGGTTAACTGGAATCCCTATTTAGATTCACTCTGCAACGCTTACACCCAAGGGTGGCAGGTTTTCACAATTATGGATGGGGTGAGACAGAAGCGGGAAGGGTCGAAACCATCATCAGTATTATTGGATTTTACTCTCATGGGGCAGACGGTTCAACCTGACAGCCAGAGGTTGGGCAATGGTCACAAGAGAGTGGAGCGATTGAGTATTCTAGAAGGGCTGCGGAAGTATGCTTCGGAACACGTATTGTTAGTAGGGTGTTCGGGTTCGGGGAAATCAACGGCATTGGCGCGGTTGTTGTTAGAGGAAGCCCAAAAGGGAAGGGGGAGATGGGGAGAGGGGGAAGAACAGCAACCTCTTGCCCCCTCTTTGTTAAGGATGACAGGGGAGGATCTTCCCAAAATTCCCGTGCTGGTAGAACTCCGGTATTACCAAACGTCGGTGCTGAGTTTGATTCAGGATTTCTTCAGGCGGCATGGCTTGTGGCTGCAAGATGCCGAAATAAACGAACTGCTATTTCAGGGACAATTCTTGTTACTACTGGATGGTCTCAACGAGTTACCATCTGAAGAAGCGCTGCAAGATTTGAAAGCGTTACGGCTGGATAATCCAGACACCCCGATGGTTTTCACAACGCAGGATTTGGGCGGAGAGGACGACCTCGACATTGACAAGAAGCTGGAGATGCAACCCCTGACGGAGGAGCAAATGCGGCAGTTCTCCTTAGCCTATCTGTCGGAGCAGGAGGAGGAGATGTTGAGGCAGTTGGGGAGCCGCTTGCAGGAGTTCGGGCAAACACCACTGCTGTTAAAAATGTTGTGTTCTGTATTTGTTGATAACAGCAACAAAATACCCCCCAACCTGGGTTTAATG
>JBFLZA010001192.1:0-1598 GCA_040756535.1 Cyanobacteriota bacterium | reverse complement strand
TATAAAGACCATATCATCCGCGTATCGGACTGATTGGTGTATGTCCTCTATCCCGTTGAGCGCAATGTTAGCTAATAAAGGACTCGCAACTCCCCCTTGCGGGGTTCCTTGTTCAGGATATTCTGGGTTGACTCCTGCTTTAAGACAACGAAATATTCCGTTTTTGATGCCCTTTGGGGCGATGAGTCGTTCCATGATGGCTGAGTGAGAAATCCTGTCGAAGCACGCCTCAATGTCGAGTTCGATGACTCGTTTTTCTATTCCGTTGCTCTGGGAACGTAGGTTGTGGAACAGAACTTTTTGCGCGTCGTGCGCCGACCGTCCCGGTCGAAAGCCGTAGCTCCGAGCATGGAAGGTTGCTTCGTGTGCTGGTTCCAGTGCATATTTGGCTATACACTGCCAAGCCCTGTCTGCAATGGTGGGGACTTTAAGGATGCGGATTTTTCCGTCCTTTTTGGGGATGGGAATTTCCCGTAGTGATTGATGATACCAGTTATTGCTTTTGGCTCTGAGTTCTTCACTCAGTTCTAGCCTTTGCTCGAAAGTGAGCGATGCTTTACCATCAATTCCTGCTGTCTTTTTCCCAGCGTTTAGCTGTGTTACTTGACGGATTGCCAGTAATCTTGCCGAGGTGGATTTCAGTATCAGCCTTTGTAAAGACTTTGCTTTGCGCTTGTCTCCGACTCGAATGGCTTTATATACTCGTTTTTGTAGGCGGAAGAGGTTTAGGCGAAATTTCTTCCACGGTAGGTTCTTCCATAATTCACTAGCATTACTGCTGTGTCCAATCATGCTCTACTCCAAGTGCGTATATTCTGAACACCTCTGACCAATTACGGTCAGTCCTACCCGAATTGAGGGGATTCTGCTGCTCGTCTAGCGTACTTGGGGTTTGACTTGCCCTAGACCCTCAACTCGTTTTTATTCGTTCCCTCGGTCAGATTGTTTTGTTCCGTTAGGTGTAACCATTTCGACTACTGGATTCCCTAGACTCAAGCCACTACCCAAGTAATTAGCGTGGCGGGAATGCTCCAGTCAAGTCAGGGTTTTGTTGTTGTGCCTTGACTTTAGAATGAGTCGCTTCTTTAGGTTATGTTTCACCATAGAAACTCCCTATTAGCACCAGTGTCATCCCACAACAGATGTCTGATTGCGCCCTGTTCCCAGCTTCACTCTCCAGAAACCGAGTCTGGTCGGTGTGGGCAGATAAGGAGTCATACCTGAGTCTGGCAGGCGGGGTCTTCACCCGCATTCGACCGAGAGTTCAACCCTGATAGCAGTAATCTGCTGCCGGATTGGTGAGGTTATTTACGGACTGGTTACCGTGATTCACTCACAACGAATCGCACTACTTCCTTCTATACCCCCGGTTGATAAGGGAGTTGCTATCAATGCGTGATAAGTAGGTCAACTTAATTAAACGTAAAACGCTCCACTTGATACCGACCTTGCTTGGCTCTATGATTTATACCATCCATAATAGTGATCGCTAATTCATATTCATCTTCAAAAACGCGGCCGGCCAGCTCGTCACGCTTGAGATGTAACCATTCATCTTCAATCCGATTCATTTGGGGGCTATAGAGAGGAAGAAAAAA
>JBFLZA010001191.1:0-1601 GCA_040756535.1 Cyanobacteriota bacterium | reverse complement strand
ACAATGCTGGTACTGTTTCCATTAAAGGGATCATTGGTAATGGCACTACTTGTACCAATATCAATTGAATTCAAAGAACGAGCATAGGTTAAGCCCAAACTTAAGGATTCTGTGGGTTTGAGTGTCAGTTGTGCTAAGGCAGAGTAAGAACCATCAAATAATCCAGATCCCGCAGTCGGGTTGTTGGCGTTACTAGCAAGATAAACCAGTATCAAATTGATGGCTGAGTTAAAGTTATGGTTGATACCAACACCTGTCCCACCTGTTTCTTCACGATAGATAGGGCTACGCACCCCAAATGCGGAAATCGAACCTCTGCCATCACTTCCCAATAGAGGGTTAATCGTATCAACCACATCAAACAAAGTGCCCTGGGCGATCGCAGTCACCCTAGTATCTGACCCGATGGGAAATTGATAATAAAGTTGATTGAGAATGAACTGATTGTCTGTATTACCATCAAAACTTAGGCGAGCCATATTGGTTCCTGTGGCTGCTCTAAAGTTTGGAATATTACCAGCCTGCAATCGAATTCTCAGTAAATCTTGCCCCGTAAAACTGGTGTCCGAGATCAACCGCGCACGACCGCTAAAAATGATAGTGTCACCGATCTCACCCCTAGAACCAGGTGTTTCTCCTGGTGGTACAGCTCTATCACTGCCAAATGCACCGCTCACAGCAAAAACGACCTCTCCAGTCAATTTTGTTGTAGGGGAGAATTGCTGAGACTCTAATCGAGTTGTGCGGGTTTCTAAGGAATCTACCTGTCCACGCAATGTTGAGAGTTCTGATGCAAATTCCGCTTGAAGTCTTTGTAGCGTTTGTAAATTTTCCGTCTCCGCCAGATCTACTGTTGCACTGGCTAGTAGCTGATTTAGCCGATCTAGACAAGCATTTAGCCCAGCAGCAAACTCATAACGAGTAATGGCTCGATTACCCTGAAATAGTTGATTTGGATAACCAACCATACAGTCGTAGCGATCGACTAAGGCTTGTAATGCTGCAAATGCCCAATCGGTCGGTTGCACATCAGCCAGTTGATTCACAGAGGTGACTTGACCTTGCAAGGTATCCTGGGCAATGGCAGACTCAACCAGGGATGGGTAAATCAGAGAGCCTCCAAAGATCAGACACGATGAGAGAATCGACTGAAAGAGAAGTTTCATTGAGAAGCAATCCCCTCGAAACACCGGATTACTTGGTAATTTTGGCAGCAACCACCTTGGCTAGGATCGATCAATGGCAATCGATCCTAGCCATTCACAAAATCATCAAGTGTCGTTGCAATATTGCAAATGAAGTTGATCACTTGGCAATGACAACACCCACTCAGTTACACAGGAGTCATGAGGCGCTCACGACTGGCAGAGCCAGCACTCGATGTTGCCACATAGCTAGTCATCAGGTTTTTGTAGTCAGGAATAAACCCTGCAAGGAGATTACCTAGCCCTTCAATATCGTTACGCCAGTCACGGTGCAATTCACCTACAACGCTAAACCAATTGACCAACTGAACTCCAGCACGAGACATCCGATCCCACGCTGCATCGCGACAGGCTTCATCGAAGGTGCCAGAGGCATCAGTAACCACAAAAACGTCA
>JBFLZA010001190.1:0-1605 GCA_040756535.1 Cyanobacteriota bacterium | reverse complement strand
GTGAATGCGGGTGATTTCAGGAAAGAGAAAATCAAGCTCATCCTCAGACTTACAGCGCTCAATAACCTTTAGGGAATCTTGACGGATTTTGCCTTGGAGGTGGGAAAGTTGATGACTCACAGCTGCTGGCTGATTCTGTAACTGATAGGTTAAGGCGATTGTTTGCTCAATTGCCCAAGTACATTCCATCCGCCGAAGCTGCCCAGAGGCACAAGTTTCTGATAAAAGATGAGGATTACTATAGTCTGCTACAGCCTCAACTAAAATCTGTCGTGCATTTGCTAAGTCAGCAGTTCTGATACTCATATCTTCGCAGCACATAGCTGTTTTCATCAGCTTAGTTGCTTCCAAAAAACGCCCATAAGCTTGAACTAGAATCGTGCGATGCTGTCTAAACTCAACATCCTGGGCAACCTGTTCAATCCGTTGGATAATTTCGGTTCCTTGTTCTTTCAGAGCTTTTTTTAAGTCAATAAAGCCTTCTTTAACTTCGAGCGTTAGTTTCTTTACGTCTTCTCTCAGTTTCAAAGTTTGATGAAGGTTCACAGCTGACAGTGCTATACCAGCCGCTACACCAACACCAATCACGGCTGTAGTTGCTTGCAGCACTCCCAAGCTCGATTGGATAGCACTAAGACTATTCAGGGTAGCTGTAAATCCCCTGTGTGTTTGATACATCTGCACTCCACTTGTAAGCAAGTGTAAAGGACTTACCAGCGGCGATAGAGGACTATTTTGGGCTACAGCACCGATGGCATTGGCGACAAACTTCCCGGTAATTGCATCTCTAACCGTGCTTATTGGGACTCCTGCTGATGTAAAAACTTGCACATATTTACCAGCCTCAATACCAGCCTGAATTGCAGGGGCAAATTGAAAATACATATTTCTATGTTGTGGGAAGCTAATTTTTTCGAGCCTAGCTTCTTTATTCGCTGAAGATAACCGTATTTACACGGAGTTAGTTTCTGCTGAATCTGGGAACACTAGAGTACAAGTACGCTATAGGCTCACAGACTTTATGGATACTTCACTGGTTAGCTCTGAGGCGGTTGATCTGTTGTCGCGCATTACTGGGCAAAAGCTGCGTAAACAGGATCTGACTCCTCCGGTGATATTTTTAGCAGCTTTGATAACGGTTCTGTTGGGAGTGATGCTTTTAGATGGCGCAGTCACAGATGAGGAAAAGCGACGCTGGCAGCAAACCATCAATCGTTTTATTCCCTCAGAGGATGCGCGTCAGTTGTCACAGCTAATGAGTAAGGGAGTCCGACAGAATCAAGTTTATAAAAAACTGAATGAGTTGCTAATGCTGACGGCTCCGTTTTCAGAATCAGAAAGACTGTTGTTGATTGGCTTTGGCTATGAAATGTCAGCAGCAGATGGGGATATGGACGCCCGTGAGAAGAAATATTTAGAAGTAATTGCTAATCGGTTAGAGATTAACCCACAACATTTGGCGGTTTTAGAAACTGGATTCAGTCATCAAGGCACTGTGGAACCAGCAGCTTTGGAGGAGGTGCAGTCTTTACTCGATCCCGCTCGCTTCCATGCGCTTGATGCAGTATTTATCAAGGCTGCTAATGATATGTTGGCGGTTCTACC
>JBFLZA010001189.1:0-1610 GCA_040756535.1 Cyanobacteriota bacterium | reverse complement strand
TTCCCATCGCTAACCGCAAGTGGTATAGCGGGGGATTCCTAAGACTCACGACTTAGGTTTCTGCTTCCTTCCATTGCTGGTTTTATGCAGTTGCTTTTGGACTTATGCCCATCAGGTCTTACACTCGCTCCACAGACTGCAACCGTGTGTCCCACGGCCAAAATATTCTGCGCGGCGTTGATATCTCGGTCATGGTGTGTCCCACATCTCGGACAATCCCACTGCCTTACATTCAACGGCAGGCGTTCAACGGTATGACCGCAATTTCCACAGCGTTTGGAACTGGGAAACCAACGGTCAATTTTTACCAAGGTACATCCATACCACTTGGCTTTGTATTCCAGTTGTCTAACCAACTCGCCCTACCCAGCATCACTGATGGCACGAGCAAGGTTGGAATTTTTGACCATATTTTTAACAGCTAAATCCTCTACGGCGATCGTTTGGTTTTCACGTACCAGTCGAGTTGTTAGCTTGTGGCTATGGTCTTTTCTGGAATTGCAAATCTTAGCTTGAAGGCGAGCAACTTTGAGTCTTGCCTTGTCTCTATTACGAGAGCCTTTTTGGCAGAGACTCAGAGCTTTCTGCGTTTTCCTCAACTTCTGGTAGTGCTGATCCAAAGCCTTGGGGTTGGCAATCTTTTCACCTGTACTCAGAGTCACCAGACTACTCACCCTAACATCCAATCCCACTGCTTGATTAACTGGTTGCAATTTTTCGTCTGTTGGATCATTAATCCGTAGAATGACAAGCCAGCATCCAGAGGATTCTACCTTAACTGTAGCGGTTGTGGGTTCACAGTTTTTGGGAAGCTGTCTAGACCATCTAATTGGCAATGGTTCAGAACATTTTGCCAAATAAACTTGTCCCTCCTTCCACTTGAAAGCCGACTTGGTGAATTCCGCACTGCCGCCGCTGCCCTTTTTCTGGAAGTTAGGATATTTTGCTCTACCTGCAAAGAAGTTGGTAAATGCAGATTGCAGATGCCTCAAACCTTGCTGCAATGGTACACAACTCACCTCATTTAAAAACTGAAGCTCATCGTGTTTCTTCCACTGTGTCAACATGACAGAGGTGTGAACATAATCAACTCGTTCAAACCTCTGATACCAAGCTTCGGTTTTGATAACCAATACTCGATTAAAAACCAACCGCACACAACCAATTGTCCGAAGCAAGAGAGATTCTTGTTCGGCAGTTGGGTAAAAACGGTAGCGGTAGGCTTTCTCCATACCTCACGTTTTACCATAAAACCTGTGAAACAGAGAGACTGTATTATGTCTCAAAGATTAACTGCTCACTCGTCGCCCTCATTCCTATTACCATCAAGCGTGCAAGCTATGAGGGGGGGGAGGAATGGGGGCACCAGATGATTGCTGGCATGAACGATGAACCGTTAATCATCAGTCATTTACCCAAGACTGATGACCAATGACCAATGACCATGAGAACTCTGATTGTCTCAGAATCTACGATCATTTGCGCGGTTTGTGCCGGTGAAAGGAGACAATTTGTAGACAACTTTGGGGCGGTTGCTATGGAGCGACACTTATTGGGCAGACTGAAAAAGGTTAGAACTAAAATCTTATGTCATCTGAGACGATAAATTA
>JBFLZA010001188.1:0-1613 GCA_040756535.1 Cyanobacteriota bacterium | reverse complement strand
CTTGCCCGTCGGCAGATCCCACCCTTTGATGTAGTCGTCACCATCGGAACTAATAATCGTTTTACCATCCGGGGCTATTTCTAGGAACCTAATACCTCCAATCTCTGTACCCCGCAAGGTGTGGAGACACTCAAAGAATTGATAAGGATTGTATTTTTGCAAGGCAATTTTGACTTTGGCTTCTGTCTTGTCCAGCAGTAGCGAATATGCCGCCCACTTTATCTCTCCCGATTTATCATGCAAGGCTTGAATTACAAAATCCAAGCCTAATTCCCCATAATTGAGCGCATCGTTTAGTGCGAGAATTCTTTGCGCTTCCACTGTACTATCAAAGCGTCTCTTCACTCCTTCTAGCCCGCCTAAGACAGCAGCATTAGTTGGAGGCTGGGAATCTCCTCCCAATACGGCATCGTATTCTCTGGGTTGATTGGGATTTTCTGACATTGCATTTTTTCTCTTGGTAAGGTTTGAATATTGCTGTAACTGCCCAAACTATCGAACCAGCTTAAGTCAATCCTCTTTCTTCCTTTTGCTTAGCCATTCATTGAGCAAAGCTTCTATCAAACTACTCAAATTTAATTCCCCTTGACGCTGCCGCTTTTCCTTCTTCTCTCTCAGCAGTTCAGTTTGGACTTCTAGTAGTAGATCGTATGGGATTAGTGCAGATATTTGGGTAAAGTCAGGATTGCTGCGCCGTCCTCTCGGTCGTCCAGCTTTCCGAGGTTCAACTGCTTCCGGTGGTGGCTCTAGTGGAGCTGGTTCTATTGGAATTTCTTCTTCTGGTTGCTCATCCTTGCCACGAGCCTGGTTCAGCAAGGATTTAAACATCGATTCATCTTTACCTTTTTTCGGAGTCACTTCAATACCTCCTTACCCATTGCTACATATCCTTTCCAACCATCAAAAGCTCGTGGGTCAGGATAATCTTTAACTGTGACACCGAGTAGGGGCGATCGCTCAAAGGCAACTAATCTTTTGATTTCAGCTTTGAATATTGGCAGTTTTAAATCTTCTAAAGATTGTCGAGCATCTTTAGCGGCAGCGGAGCGTGCTGGAATCTGGGTCAGTAAGATTTTAAATTTAGCTCCCAGTGGCTGCAAAACTTCGACTGTCTGTGCCAGGGCATCTAAATCCAATCCGCGTGGAGTTGTCGGCAGTACGAGCAGGTCGCATCCATCGGCTAAATCTTTAAAATCTTCTGGAGAGGGTCGAGCCTGTGTATCGATAACAACGTGGATAAAGTCTCTGATGTATTTGGGAGCTGCCGTCTCTGAAACAACTTTGAAGGGCAGTTTCTCAGGTCGTGCCCAGGTCAGCGCTGACCGATTTTTATCTGCATCAATGAGTAGGGTTGGCGCTTTGGTTTGAAGGTAAGCTGCCAGATGAATAGCTGTAGTGGTTTTTGAGCAACCACCCTTTAGGGATGCGATCGCAATAATCATGATGTTTCAGAAGTGCTTCTACAAGCCTACCTGAAACTATATTTCACTGAAATAACAGTATTATGCATATACAAAATTACATAATTTCAGGCACTTAATTATCTTCAAGTATGCCAGAATCAGGGAATCTAGACTCCGCCTAATTGGACTCTTTTAGGTGGAGTCAGTGCC
>JBFLZA010001187.1:0-1621 GCA_040756535.1 Cyanobacteriota bacterium | reverse complement strand
ACGCCCACAGTATGGGCTGCCTGGTTTCTCGCTGTATGAACGAGCTTTCAGGTGGTCACGAATTTGTTGACAAATTGGTAATGGCGGGTCCTCCCAACAACGGCTCGACACTCGCAACGCTTGGTCGGGGAATAGTCTACCTGTTCACGGTACTCATCAATCGGGCTTCGGTTATTCCACCATTGGGGGCGTTCAACTGGTTGTTAGAGCCGCTTTACCAGGAAGGTGTTGGCTCTATCGACCTGACAGTCAACTCCGCTATCCTGGATAAGCTCAACGCCCTCAAAGAACCGTCAAATATTCCATACCTAGTGCTGGCGGGAGAGAATCGGTTGAGCGAGGCAGAACACAACCGTCTCAACCGACTCGCGCAGAAGGTGCTGGATGAAACTCTTGACAACTTATTTGGGGAACAAAACGATATCGCAGTCGGGTTATCTAGTATGCGTGGTGTCAGGGGCGGAGCTTATCCCAAGTTGGCAGTTGAAGTTTTGGATTGCGATCACTTCCATTATTTCCAAATCCTCCAAGGGCGGGAAGCAATCAAGCGTTGGGTAATAAGCTAATCGGTCAATGCTAGAGAAGCTCTTTTTGTCAAAGCACATTGATAGGACTGTATCGATGGTTGCTCCTATGGCTTGTAGAATTTCGCTGCTGACTCACTACTGACTTTTGTCTGCTCGAATGGGGGGTCGCCGCTTTCCAAGGAGATTTGATGCCATCTGGTCAAACCAGACCCCTCAAGCCTAAGCAACTGTTAAAGAGACGCTTAGTTATCCCCATTTTCCTCACACAAGTGTATAAGTCGATAGGACTTGAATCTATCTAAAAGTAGAAGTAGGGTAAGGTAAACAAGCAAAGACCTTCTAAAAACCTGGAGAAATCAGACTATGCAAGCATTACAAAGAGTACTTATAACATGCGCTCTAATTTTCGGGGGAGTAACTATTGTTGCGATAGCAAAAGGTGCGCCTATTCAAGTTGCATTGACTACAGGTACTACTACATTAGCTATGGCAGCAGGAACAGGAGCAGTAAAACCTTAATCTTTAGTTGAAGCTAACAAATCTGAACTGGTTTGGTTAAAGTCTACTGTCTAACGCCTGAAGATTAGTTGCCGGGTAGTAATATTCAAAATGTGTTTCTTAAAGGAAATTCCCATTTGGCTAACAAAAGTGTATAAGTCAATAGAACTTGAATCTATTCAAAAGTAGAAGCAGGAGAAACAAACAATTATCTTCTGAGCAATTAATCTAGAACAACAATCCTTAGCAGATTAAGAGGTGTAACCCATGAGATGCAAATGCTGCGGCGAGGAAGCTAACTTTACATTTGTTGAAGATAACTTTTTGAAAAACAGATACAACTGTAGTAATTGCGATAAATACTTTTGGGTAGACAAAGAGTGGTTGGAAGGAGTAAAGGCAGTAAAGTCGTTAGTTTTTTTGGCTACTGTGGGGGTAGCACTTGGAAAATTGGCTAATGGTGACGTTCCAGGAGCAATAGAAACGGCTTTCAAAATAGATATAAATGACAATGACACCACCTTCATATAGGATGCCTGGGAAATTACTGCGATAGAAATCATTATCGCAGTAAAAGCGATTTATACAATCGTTTA
>JBFLZA010001186.1:0-1623 GCA_040756535.1 Cyanobacteriota bacterium | reverse complement strand
ATAAAGGCGATGGCTCCATTCCCTTACCTGCGGACTATGAAAAGTTTGCTCAGCGCTGTGCCAACTTTGTTAGAAATTCTCCTGGATGCCAGATTTGGTTCGTTGGCAATGAAATGAATATTAGCTGGCACTGGCCAAGCAGAGGTAACATCCGTCGAAAATCTCAACCGATCTCGCCTGAAAACTATGCCAAGTGCTTCAAATTAGTTCGGAAAGCAATTAAACAGGTTCAACCGAGTGCTTGGGTCATTCCTTCTGGTGTGAATCCTCTAAAGCATCCCAAGGCAGAGTATGAAGACGCACTCCACTGGTTTGAAGCAATACTGGGTTTAATTGACGAACTCGATGGATTTGATATTCACAGCTATTTTCCCGACCGGGACTCCTACCGCTATGAGGAATTTCTTCAAAGAATTCCTGCTAATAAACAGCACTTGCCCGTTTTCTTGACCGAAGTGACCCCTCCAGAGCCTTGGTCTGAACCGGCAGATGGTTGGATGCAAAACGTATATGCAAAAATTGACCAGTGGAATCGCGATCCAGCTAATCAGAAAGTATACGCTGTTCTGCCCTATCGTTGGCAAGGAACCTATCCCGACGGCAACCCCGATCCTTGGAACCTGGTAGATAAGTCCTCCTATCGGCAGGATTTTAGGGAGGTACTCAAGTATGACTATCGCTGGACAGACGAGGCAGTTCAAAATTCCCAAATCTCAACCGAGAATTCTACAATTCAGCAATCTACTAAACCAAACAAAAAAATCGATTCAAGCAGGAATGAGACTGATACAGTATCCTCTGAGCAGGATGCCGTAACGGCTTCAGACTCTACAAGTAATTCCGAATCTTCAACAGAGCTGAACAATCAATCAGCAGAACCCAATGATCGAATAGAGACTACTCCAACACTATTGCCCCAACCTCCAAAAGATGTGGCTTCTTCAGTACCTTCAGGGTCCTCTACAACTTCAACTCAAACCTCTGGTAGACAGAATGCACCAGAAATCATACTTCCTCCATCTCTTTATAAAGAGCCACCAGCTAAAGATACTGTCAGAATTTCAGTCTACTCAAACACAGTAGTGCTTGAGTATGAGGATCGCAAATACTTCGGTCCAAACTTAATCCACAACAAAAAAATTGAGCTGAATGCTACTGGGAAAGACTTTCCACAGAGGCATGGGGAGCTTCTATTCAATACCATCATCCATGACCAACTTAATCAAGTCAATCAGAGTGTTTCAATACTTCGAGGCTATGCAGCAATTCCTAAGTCAGCAAAGTTAGCTTTTGAACTGGCGTTAGAGCCAAACAATTTAGAACTTCATAGATATCGCTGGGAATACCTGAAAGATCCGAATGAGGCAGAATTTCTGGCACTCCGGGAGAACCGTCCTTTTTACCGACGGCACGATCACTCTGACAAAAATAGTGTTTCTGCTAAGCCAATCAAAATTCTAGTGGCAATTTGCAATCCTTCTGATTTAGGAGATCCTAACAATTCAATTCTTAAGGACTTAGCTCCAATCAATGTTGATAAGGAACGAGAGATCCTTGAACCTGTTTTGGAGGATCTCAAGTCTAAAGAGTTAGCCGAGTACGAGTTTCTAGATGGTCGAACTG
>JBFLZA010001185.1:0-1624 GCA_040756535.1 Cyanobacteriota bacterium | reverse complement strand
ACACTTTACTTGCTTCCTGATGTTAACTTGCGGCTGCGACCCAAGCTACTCCAGGAACTCAAACCAGGCACTCGCATTGTTTCGCACAACTACGACATGGGTGAATGGAAACCTGAGAAAGTGGTGCAGGTAGAAAGTAGTCCCGGTCGCCAGCACACGATTTACACCTGGGTTGTGCCTGAAACTGTTCCAGAGAATCTGAAATAAACGCGATATCCGATTGCTTTCATCAAATAGAACGAATCCTGCTAATACTGTTTCCCGAATCATCTGCAACAGAATCCCTCAACCTCCCTTTTTGCGGTTCAGATCCCCAACTTCTTGGAGAAGTCGGGGATCTCGCCTTCATGAACCATTTAGAGCTGCTATATACAAACCTATCTGTTCTGTATAAACTTAAACGTCATCCCAATTCGATTCACTGAAATTAATTAACAGGAGGAATCTCAAAATGTCATTCCCGATTCGTCCCCCTTTTACTCAAGAAACTGCACTCGCCAAAGTAAAAGCAGCCGAAGATGCTTGGAATACTTGCGATCCTGAACGAGTAGCTAATGCCTATACAGTTGATTCTCAATGGCGAAATCGTACCGAATTTTTTACAGGTCGAGAAGCTATCAAAGAGTTTCTGAAGCGCAAATGGGCAAAAGAACTAGACTATCGCCTGATGAAAGAATTATGGGCGTACACGGATAATCGGATTTCTGTACGCTTTGAGTACGAATGGCGTGATTCAGAGACGAATCAATGGTTCCGCACTCATGGAAACGAACACTGGGAATTTGACGCTGATGGGCTGATGAAAAGGCGCGATATGAGTGCGAATGACTACCCAATTCAAGAACAAGAGCGTCGTTACTAATTTTAAGTGAATCCTCAAAAACTTTGCATCAATTCGTGGTGATGGGCTTTTGCCCAGCCTACATTAATTAGAGAAAATAGAAGAGGAATTAATGCTTGAGTTGGATCGCGTTAGCCTCTTTAGAATTATTTTCACTTGGGGTTGTTTGTAGCTGTTTGGGCGTAAAACTGGCGAAGCAATCAAGTAGTAACTCTCGTTTCAGCGAGTTGTACTTGGTTTGACCTTCTTTTCGGATCTGGATTAATCCTGCTTCCGCCAGTGTCTTGGAGTGGTGACAGAAGAGAGCTAAACTAATCCCTAAATAATTGGCTATCTCGCTTCCGCTCATTTCCTCGCAAGAAGCTAACATCTCCACAATCCTCAAACGTGTGGGATCGGAGAGAGCTGCAAAGATTTTAGCCCGAAGTTCGATGTCTTGAACGACAGCTTGAGACGCAGAGGGCGGTTGAACGCTATGGTTGTTATCAATCATGGGAAGTAGGCATGGGAAGTAGGGGTTACTAAAAGAAGCCACGAGAAAGCCCCAACAGGACTCTGCATTACTCTTGATGTCAACGCTAAAAGAAGGTTGAACGACGGTATAGGCGTGTCTGACGCCCTGGATGTATGCCGTTGGCGAAAACTCACCGTCTTATTTCTATTTTACGTCTTGGCGGTCAGTATTGAAATAGTTAAACAACTACTTGACTATTAGGGAAAGATTGTTCTAGTATTTAGTCAAATGGTTGTTTAACTACTAAACCCCCTAGGGAATTGAAACCA
>JBFLZA010001184.1:0-1626 GCA_040756535.1 Cyanobacteriota bacterium | reverse complement strand
TATCCCCATGCTTGAGAATGCGGGATTGATCTTGTAAATTCCATAACCGCACAGTCTTATCGTCACCACCACTGACAATAGTCTGTCCATCAGAACTAATGGCGACTGAGTTGACCTCACCCTTATGACCTGAGAAGACATTGATGGGATTGCTCTGTAAATCCCACAGTTGGACTAAAGGACTACCATTACCAAGGTGCCTGCCCGTGACAGCCAGATGCCCATCGGCATCAACAGTAATGTCTGGGGCGTAGTATACGGATTGCTTTATAAGTTTACCCGTTAGACTCCATAACCGCAGTATTAGTGGTCCACCCGTCACGTCTCCTTCCTCACCATTACTAATACTGATAATCTTTTGACTATCACTAGTGAAAGCAACTGAGTAAGGACTAGCTTCGCGTTTAACCTTAGGGATGGGAAAGAACTCAAGTCCATTGCTCTGGAGATCCCACAGCCACACTTTTCCTGAATTACCAGCACTGCCAGCGACAATCATTCGACCATTGCGGCTGAAAGCAACGGATTTGACCTTCCCATCAGAAACTGGAAAGCTGTAACCTGGATTGCCCCGGAGATTCCACAGTTGTACTCTTCCGGGGCTACCATCACTGCCACTGCCAGTGACAATTGTTTGACCATTGGGGCTGAAAGCAACGGAATTGACCTCTCCCACAGAAATGGGAAAACCGTAAATTGGATTTCCTTGGAGATTCCACAGTTGTACTCTTCCGGGGCTACCATCACTGCCACTGCCAGTGGCAATCATCTCACCATTGGAACTGAAAGCGACGGATTTGACCTCTCCCACAGAAATGGGAAAGCCGCGAATTGGATTGCCTTGGAGTGTCCACAGATGCATTTGACCAGCATCAGTTATAGTGAGAATTTTCTGACCGTCGGGGCTGAAAGTAATTTTTTTGGCATCTTTCACTGGAAAGTTAACTATTTCCTTGCCCTTACGATCCCACAGGGTTATTTCATCAATACTAGTGGTAACGATGTACTGCCCATCAGGGCTGATAGCTACAGGGGAAGTTCCTCCTAAAAAATTGCCTACTTGGACTTCTTCTGTTGCCGCCCTTAAACTGGACTGAACCGAACTGAAATCTGATCCTAAAAATCGCTTTAATATTGGTGATTGGCTTCGACCAGTAGACTCAATGGCGAGAAGTAACCCATTTAAAGGGCGATCGGGCAATATATTCTTGGCTGTAGCTGCGTTTGCCCGTAAATTGGCTAACTGAAGCTGAATATAAGTTGCCGATAGGATACCTATTAAGACTAAGAATGCCAATCCAGTCAAAACCCTACGCAGATTAGTATATCTACGTCTTTGCCAAACACTTTGCTGTACAAACTCAGCTTCTAGCTGGTTAAACCAATGGTCATAAGTTTTAAGTCTATTTTTTAATACATCCAGGTAAGGATTACCATTCCACAGAAACTGCCTCTTCTTCTCTCGCTGACTTTGTTGGTCATTCTTCTTGATTTTGTTCAACCAATCTTCAACAGAATCGATTTTCTTGTCATACCAATCTAAAATAGGTTCAGCTTTTGCAAGAACACTTGCTGGTTGTTCCTTGTTTTTCCACTCTAAGGCTGCTGGTGTTAGTCGCCGTTGCA
>JBFLZA010001183.1:0-1637 GCA_040756535.1 Cyanobacteriota bacterium | reverse complement strand
AGCCATAATTCCGTATCACCTCAAGAGCTACCTGTACAGGGTTTTCACCCGCGTTGGTTGCCCTGAAGGCTGGTAATTCCGAATCTGTTTAAATGAACACACAACGGGTAAGGGCACAGCAAGGCTTTAGCCCCTACAAATACAATATGCAATCAAGCGGATTTGATATGAGAGAGCGCTTTTACTAGGGTGGGCACTGCACACCAACGATAAAATAAGCTTTTCAAGTTGTGGCAGACAGTGCCCACCCGAAGGGTTTTGAGAATGAAGATGTCTGTTAAACCTCTGTGTTTAAGCACCAGTCCTGTGCTAGCTTGGACTGACTAATTCAATAACTTTTCAGCCTTCAGATAGATGCCTCAGTCCAAATTAACGTTAAATCGAGCTGTCAGTTCAGCTAAATTTTTACTTAATGTTGCGGCTGGGGCGGCATCAATTGCTACGATTCTCGGTTTTGCCGGGAGTCTGTGGTGGGTTTTCGAGCTTCTGGAGCATCCTAGACCCCAATACTGTCTAATTTTAGTCGCTGCGATCATAGTGGGCGGCATTTCTCGGCAAGCGTGGAGTTTTGCGTGGTGTTTGCCGTTAGTGCTTAACCTTGCTCTCATCGTGCCACTGTTTTTCACATCAGCTCAAGGTTTCCAACTCGCTCAGGCTTTCTCTCCAGAAGGCGACACGTTGCGGATGATACACGTCACTCTCGATAACGAGAATCCCGATACAACTCCCGCCATACAATACATAGAATCCCAAGATGTCGAGCTCATTCTATTACTGGAAGTCACGCCAAAATCGCTAAGCAAGCTGGAATCCGCTCTCTCTCGCTACCGGGTGGTGGCATCTGAACCACGAGAGAATTCGCATGGCAGTGCGATGCTTGTGCCGATTAAACCATCAAAGCCAATTGAGGTAGTAGCAACGCAAATCGTTCATCTGCCGGAGGGTTCAGTACGGCCCATGCTCGAAGCAACAATCCGATGGGGAGGGAAAGAAGTTGCAATCTTGAGCATACAACTGACTCGCCCCCAGAGTGTCGGCACCTCAGCGTTTCAAAAGGTGGAGTTCGATGCCGTTGCTGATTGGAGTATTCGTCAGCAAAAGGAAAGTAAGCGTGAGGTAGTAGCGATCGGTGACTTTAATAGTACCCCGTGGTCAGGTCGGTTTCGTGAGTTTCTACATCAGACCAATCTTCGCAACTCACAACGGGGGTTTGGGCTTGAACCCACTTGGCACGCTATCTTACCGTCTCCACTAATGATTGCGATCGACCATTGTTTGCATAGTAAGTCAATTACGACCATCAATCGTGCAACGGGTCCCAATATCGGCTCCGATCATCTGCCAATTTTCGTGGAATTGCAGAGAAGGGTTTAGAGGAAGCATTAAAACTAAAAAATGCTTCTTAAGGTTGGTGGAGCTTAATAATTCCGGCGCAGCCGGAAACGATATCCCACGTCTAAAAGGACGTGGGAGTGTCAAGATAGGTTGCTTAGTTCAATAAGGGCGCTATCCTAAGCAGGACTTTTGGATAAATCTACTGGTTTCTCAATTGAATGGTTCTCAAGTTAAGGTCTTGAACAGGTCTGGAATTGACTTGATAAACGTTTGTAAAAGCGTCAATCTGTGCTTGAGAGGCT
>JBFLZA010001182.1:0-1643 GCA_040756535.1 Cyanobacteriota bacterium | reverse complement strand
GAAGCAATCGAAGGAGAATTTGGAGCCGATATCATTAATGCCTCTCTCTGGGACGCAGTTTCTCTTAGAAAAGTTCTAGAAACTTGCCACTCCTTACCTGAGAGATTTTGTAGGGGAGTCACTTTCGAAATGTGGGATCAAGCGCCAGCAGCGGCCGATCCTTACGCTTCAAGAAAGCCAGAAGAGCCAGCGACAGAGTACCACATGGGCGGCGGAGGAAACGCGTCCACAAACAGAATAAGCCTAATAAGAGACTATTACCAAGAAGAATCAGGCAATGTTATTGTCCACGAGCTAACCCACTTATTAGAAGAAAAGCTGGCCGGCCTAGCTATCTATAACACAGATATTCCCGACGAGTTGCAAGTTTATCGTGACGGAACTAATTTAGAACAAGCTAATCTTATCATGGCAGAATACATGGCTCTCACTGGTTGGTACTGGGATCTCGAGACCCACAGATGGGAATTAGTCGATCCTAAAGTGGAGGAGCCAAGCTGGCTAGAATCGCTGCTTGGAATAGAGAAAGAAATCCCTTACAGAAACGTTTCTCCTGCTGAAAACCTGGCCGAGCTCTCCCGAATGTATTATCAAGACTCCGAGGATCTCAAAGAAAAGTTTGGAGATGACGTCTATGAATTCTTTAAACAACGCATGTACGATGGCTGTGATTTTGAAGACGGGCAAGCAGTTCCAAGCCCCTCATGTGAGCTTACCCAAGAAACAAGCTCAATAGAGAACAAACCCTACTCAGCTAAAAGTCTTTTCGCAAAAATTGGCCAGTTTTTGACGAAAAAAGCTCATGCCCAAACCACCAACCCCTGGGAAACAATAATCCCTGGACAAAGCACTAAACATGAGACAATTAATAAACTCGGTTCTCCTAGGAGAGAAATACCCAAGGCTTCAGAGAAAACAACCTTAGAGTACAACAGCAAGAATCCTTTACCCAACTATGTCTTCCTGTCTAACGATACAGTCCAGTTAATAGAATATCAGTCAGAAGAACTAGCTTCCGCTCATTTATTTGTTAAAATCTACGGCCAACCAGTTCTAGTAGCTACCTCCAATCTTCATCCTAACGCCGCCTATCTGATCTATCCAGAAAAAGGAATAACTGCCATCGTTGATACTCGCACCCTCATAGTCGCCCGACTCCAGAAATTTGCTCCCGTAGACATGGAAACCTATCAGCTTTTATGGGGCAAATCTCTCAATCAAAACTACCAAACACGAGAAGCCATTCTTGCCTCACTAGATCCTGCCTTAGCCGAAGACCAAATTCTGGAAATTACTGGGGGAAAAGTGGAAATCGAGCTTTACCCTAGCTGGAATTTAATCTCCCTGCCAGCCATAGAAACAAACATTAATCACGCCAAAGACCTTCTTCGGTTAATAGATCAACAGAACGGCTTCGTCTCCACTATTGCTAAGTTTGAAGACAGCCAGTGGCAGGAGTTTACTATTCGCAATGATCAAGAGTTTGGTCAGGATTTTGAGATCAAGCCTTATGAAGCCTACTTTGTCCGCAGTCATAATCAATCTACTCTGACTCTGCCTTTGTCTTCGGAAACAGTAGAGTTTGAGCCTAAAAAGCTCAAACAAGGGTGGAACACCATTGCCATTCCGCCTGACAAGCTCTA
>JBFLZA010001181.1:0-1647 GCA_040756535.1 Cyanobacteriota bacterium | reverse complement strand
GTAGACGCGATCGCAAGTGTCTTTAACCACGTATGTCCCGTTAAGTCTCGACCTTTAGGAATGCGACTGGCGATTTGTTCGGTTAGTCGTGAAATCTTGACTTCGGTTTTGCGGCGGCGTTGGGCAAATTTCTCTGGGTCTTCTTCTTTATCGGAGATTTTGCAGCCGTTTTTGAGTAAGTAGCAGATGGCGCTTTTGGTCAGGATGTCTTCTGTATTGTCGTAAGCCTTGAACAGAGCCTTGGAGACACTACGGTTGGAGTTTGAGGCTTGGGGTTTTTTGCGCTTTTTGCTTTTGGTCTTTGTGGGTTGAGTCGATTCGTTTGGAGAAGCCAAGAGTGTGAGAATCTCGATAGCTTTGGCGCGAATGATTTCTAGAGTGCAGTCGCTCATCTGAACTAACTCCTCATCGCTTCTGAGTATTTCTAGCCAGCGTTTCTTTCCCTCTAACTTGCACTCCAACCGTTGTTGAATCTTGAACCAGGATTTGTAGATGTATTCGACTAATTTGGTCGCACTGGTATAAAACCGCCCAGGTTGACCGCTGAAGCGAGGGTCAGATTTAAGGGGTTCGCACAGTTGTTTGACGATACCAGCTTTGAGTCTTGCTTGTTGTCGCCAGGTGTCAAAGTCTGGATGCTGGCTTATTTGTGCCAGGAGTTCGTTTATCAAAGGCGTGTTGCGTTCTGCCATCAACGTCCAGAGTTGGTGGCGAGTAGGTTCAGAAGCAACGAGGCGACATTGAATCGTAATTGTACTCATGAAAATACATTATCATAAAAGCACATAATGGGCTTATAAGAAAAATACGCCTCCTAACCTCGTTTAGTATCATGAGAGGTTATGGATGAAAATTTCTACACCAGCACTGAGGCATCACAGATTACTGGATGCAGTCGGAGGCAATTGCAGTATTGGCGGGACAAGAGTGTCGTTGTGCCAACGGTTAATCCGAGTGGCAAGGGTCGGAACGTTTATTATTCTGATTCTGACCTGCTGGCATTAACGGTGATGGAGTATTTGCTGTCGATTGGGTTGAGTTTTGAGCTGTGCCAGCATGTCCTGGGAATCATCAAAGCTAGAGAGTCATGGATGTTTGATGAATCTGTGGCGAAACGAGAGATGAAACGCTTGATGTTGGTGCCAGATTCCCAGGAGCAACTGCGTGAGTTGGTGGATTTTGACAGGGGTTTGGCAATGGAGACGATTGATCGGGGGTCGCCTGTTGTGCCGTTTTGGAGCGATCGCATCTACAAGCGTCTACAACAGAATTTGACAAGCTTTGGTCAACAGAGGAGTTTTGTTGAGGATTCATCAGACTCCTGAAGCCATATTCGGGGAGGTTCGGGAATTCGTTTCTGAAACCCATAAGTGGATTGGGCTTTAAGATGCAGCCGTTTCAACACTGAAGTCAAATAAGTTTTATTGAGGATTCATCAGCCTCCTGAGCCGTATTTGGTGAGGTTCGCGAAAATCGGTTCTGAAACATAGATATAGCTTGGACTTCAAGAGGTTGTCTTTCAACTGCCAGACATGCTTCACGTATGGCTAGAGGAATGCTTTCAACTGCTTAAGCTGGTGGATTTTGACAGGGTTTGGGTAATGGAAACGATTGATTGGGTATCGCCTATCGTTTTGGAGTAATCGC
>JBFLZA010001180.1:0-1649 GCA_040756535.1 Cyanobacteriota bacterium | reverse complement strand
GTAAACCATTCATCCATGCCGTGGCACGCCAGATCATGCCACGATTCCAACAAATCACTTGCTCGGCTTGAAAGGGTAGCCAGTCCTTTAATTTAATCTCACCGTGCATTCGCAATCGAACGGCAGACGCGAGTTTCGTTCCAGGAGCGATCGCGTGTTCGAGATAGCGTTGTGCTACGTCAGGAAAACCAGTGAGTGCATCAGGTTGAAAGGCTTGCTCATCGGATGGTGTCGATTTCCATAACTCATCAAGGGAAACCTGTTTGCTCATCGTTACCTCCAACGTCTGGTTAACGTTCCAGTTCACTTGTTGGTCATGAACAAAACGACAAACACCAGCAACAAAATCGCTTCGGTCCCCACAATTCCATAGATGGTTTATCGCTGCTCATTGACTGGTGAACGCGAAGTAGTCGATGAAAACAGTGTAGATCAGGAATTGGGATGCGATCGCACTGAGAAACCAGATAATTCCCCAAGCTGTTCGTTGCCAAAGTCCAATTGCAGTTACCGTATCAACTAGCGCGTAGACAATACAAGAGCTTACTCAATTGAAAGTGTTCAAGGCTAAAACATGGAATTTGAAAAAGGTTAGCGCAACTGTTGAGCGGCTTCTTTAATGGGGTCAAGTAAGGATAATGGCAAATTCATCATATTCAGTGTGATAGCCTGAGGTTTGCCACCAGGACTTGGGCCGTGATAATCGCTACCACCCGTCATGAATAAGCCATATTGAATACTCAATTGCTTCAGGTGTCTGATCTCTTTTGGAGTGTGACTGGGATGGAAAACCTCTATTCCCATCAACCCCTCCTCAACGAGTTCCTTGAGGACTTCCTCAACTGCACCACCCCGGAATAGATAAGGATGTGCCCATACTGGTACGGCACCGCAGTTGCGTAATAAAGCAACGCCTTCAGCAATTGAGAATTTTTCGTAATGTACATAGGCGGGTTTGTCATCCCCTAGCAGGCGATTGAAGACTTCCTCACTGGATTTGAAATAACCTGCTTCCACCAGTGCTCTGGCTAGATGCGGACGACTGGGTGCTACCCCTTGACCCATTTTTGGGAGTGAAATGGCATAGCCAAGTTCTGCGAGTTTGGTAATCATTTGCTCAGCGCGGCGTCTACGTCCCTCTATACGTTCCCCTAAGGGCGCACTGAGTTGATTCGCGTCGGGGTAAAAGCCCAAAATATGCAAAGAGCGATCGCGGTGAACGGTACTTAACTCGACCCCAGGAACAATTTCTAATCCATAAGGATGGGCAACTGCAAACGCTTCATCCCAGCCCAATAGGGTATCGTGGTCAGTAATCGCTAACGCCTTAACTCCAGCCTTAACCGCTGCTTGGACGAGTTGTGTTGGGGTTAGGGTGCCGTCAGAGCAAGTTGTGTGAGAGTGTAATTCCAGCATTCTTCTATTGTGGAGGAATTAAGACGCGATCGCAGCAAACATCCAGACATCGCTTAAAAAATATCACATCACTTCCTGTACGCCGACTTAAATGTGAGACTGCACCTGCGGTAGAACCAAGGTATGCTAATCAATCAGATGATATAAGGCCAAGAGAACAAGCAGAGTCCTAAAACTTACAGGAGTAAGGCATGGAAACACGGCAACTAGGCACCTCTGATGTAAAAATCACC
>JBFLZA010001179.1:0-1650 GCA_040756535.1 Cyanobacteriota bacterium | reverse complement strand
AAGGTTGAGGCTCTAACGCTAGATAATCGAAGGCTGGCAACCTGTATTGTTAACGTTGTTCGCCAAACCGTTCAACCTTTGGCTCCTCCCAGCCAGTCCCAAGTGTTGCACAAACTTAAATTTGCGACCGAGGCTTACAATCTAGGAGACTTTGAACTAGCAGTTGCCTTCCTGAATGTAGAACCCGATGACATTGAGGAGATTCCCAAACAGTTACGGTTGCGTTACCGCATCATTCCCGCTTCAACTGTGGGGGCTTATGGCTTCGAGCAGAATCCCGGCGTGCAGACAAAATGGTCTGAGGGATTGCCCAATCAAGATGACGATTCTGTTAGCATTCGCTACGCCGAATCTGAACAAAGCCGCTCGATTCCTTGGGAGGAAGTTCAAGCGTTTGAACTCGATGCAAAGGCTTGGCAAAAGTACTCGTTCCCAATTCAGGAGCAGCAAACTAACAAAGGCGAACAAATTGTTTACCGTCTGACAATTCCTGAATCAGAATTTTGGAAAAAAGTCAAGGAATTACCAGCAGGGATGGCGGTTGAGTTGTTTGTCGGTCGAGAAGAAGAATTAGACCAAAAGCAACAGAAGCCTCTGATGCGCTCTCAACTTGTCCGTTGTCGCCATGCGATTGGGTTACCAGAATCGACGCTTCCAGAGGTATCCGCTGATTCTCAGCCTGAAACCAGTGTCAACGCCAACTACTTCAGCATCGGCAATGCGGTTAATGCAATCGAACCCCTGCCACTTAAACCTACTGAAGTCAGTTACTTAGATCCGCAATTCATCCAAGGTTGGGCAGAGTATCAGGACGCATCAGTGAGTGCGCCATCTTCTGAAAAGGCGCAGTTACAACTCACCTGGCGACACGATCTATCTTGCCGAGGTGGTACAGATAATGTCTGTCCACTGCCATACACCTTATTTAACCCAGTGGCGAGTTATCGGATTCATCGCATCGACCAATATTCACCCCTTGAATACGTTCGCGATGATGCCGAAAAAGGCGTTCCTGCTCGACCGGAGTTAACCGTCCGAGTCGTGCCAGAGTTAATGTACAGAGCAATACCCAGCACTATTGTCGTATTGGGTAGAGAAGCAGGCAAAGCTATAGGTAAGCTCCAGATTGTTCCAGATTGGAGTGTTAAAGTGATCGCTCCCCAGAAGGAATCGTGGCAACCATCAGGCAATTGGCCTAAACCTGAATCACTGCTGCAACTTGTAGACTATGACTCTAGCCCAGTTTGGTTGTTAAGTGCGATCGTTGAGGGGCTAGACAAAATCAAGCAGTTGCTTGATGACAAGTTGCCTGCTTCAGAGAAAAATCACAATGGTCACCAGTACATTCTCAAATTTCACTATCCCCTAGAAGATCGAAGTGATGAGGTAGTCAAACATGATGGAGAAACGCCAAAAGATTTAATAGCAAAGCTGGCACAGCAGGCGCAGCAGCTCGACGAAAAAGCAAAGAATTTGAATTGGTGGACGCTGGATGAAAAGACTGACACCTTTGGCTGGTGGGCATTAGAATCACTGGGACTAAGTTGTGAATGCCACTTTGAAGACCCAGACGGTTATCCGGTTAAAGTCGATCGCATTGTTGAACTTTTGCTAGAGAACCCACTGAATTATCCCGTTAGTATTGCCCTA
>JBFLZA010001178.1:0-1651 GCA_040756535.1 Cyanobacteriota bacterium | reverse complement strand
GACTTGGGTTACTTAACTGATCGGGGGAATGACCCTAGCGAAAAGGCTGGCTTGTTTGATGGCAACTACAGCGCCCTTGCCCAGGTAACGTTTCAGCCTAGCAACGCCTTTAGCCTAGCTGCAACCTACGTTCATAACTACAACCGTGTCAGCCTTGGTCATGGTACGGGAAGTATCGCGTCTCAGGTGCAATCACGAATTCCTACGGGAATACCGGGTCAGTTTAGCAACAATCCTGTTGTCGGCAACTCCTACGGCCTCGAAGCGTCCTTCGCCTTCTCCCCTCAACTTGTCCTGAGTGGTTGGGCCGGCTACACGAATGCCACTGTGATTGGGCGAGGTAATGCTGATATTTGGCAATATGCTGCAACTCTTGCCATCAATGATGTAGGTAAAAAAGGCAATACGCTGGGTTTTGTCGTGGGTATGGAACCCAAGCTGACGGGAAGCGACGCAGCTGTTGGACCGTTGCTGGCTGGCAGTAATGGGCGTAGAAGAGACCCCGATACAGGCTTGCATATTGAAGGCTTCTATAAATTCAGACTGACCGACAATATTCTTATTACTCCTGGCATCATCTGGTTAACTGCACCGGGTCACAACGAGGCTAATGACGATATCGTCATCGGTACAGTCCGAACAACGTTCACGTTCTAGCGAGGGAAAGTGAAAGGAGAGGGGGCTAAGGGAAAAGTTATATCAATCAAGCCCTTTATCTTTTCCCTTTTTCCTGATATTAGTGAAGGTATTTTTTGGCAATTAGGGCAAATCTCTAGACACAAAGTCAGCGCTCGCGTTATGATCAGAGGCTGTGATTTTTCTTAAAAAATATGAAAGCTCAAGAAATTATTCGCTCCATCGAAGCGGAACAGCTTAAATCAGACCTGCCCATTATTCATGTCGGCGATACCATTCGGGTTGGTGTACGCATTCAAGAAGGTGGTAAGGAACGGGTACAGCCTTACGAAGGCACCGTAATTGCCAAGCGTAACGGCGGCATCAACGAAACGATTACAGTACGGCGTGTCTTCCAAGGTGTCGGTGTTGAACGGGTGTTTTTGATTCACTCGCCTCGCATTGAGAGCCTTAAAATTGTCCGTCGGGGTAAGGTGCGTCGGGCGAAGTTGTTCTATTTACGCGATCGTGTTGGTAAAGCCACTCGCATTAAGCAGCGCTTTGATCGGGGGATTTAATTTAAATTGATATGGCATTGGCTTTATCTTGACACCCTAAATGCGCTACAATTACTAAAGTGAAAGTGATGGGTTTATATCTTCTACCCAATCACTCTGTGCGCTCTTAGTTCAGTTGGTAGAACGCAGGTCTCCAAAACCTGATGTCGGGGGTTCAAGTCCTCCAGGGCGCGCTCTTAATTGGTACAATGTTGTCAGGAATAATAAAAGATTTCTCACTGCCCGAAGGAATAACTCTTCTAGGGTCTCGAAGAGTGAAAGTAAAAAAATTCGGGTAGACTTGTTGTGTGAGTGGTTGCCAAATATTTCATTGGTAGACTTCTCACAAGCTGCAGTGAGCCAGGGATCGGAGGTGAGGGGTTGGAGATTGGGTTTCTCCGGGTACAAGCCCTGCTTCCCCTTGAACTTCTGGCTTTTGGGCAGATAAATCCTTGCATCAAGAGCATCCATAATTGATA
>JBFLZA010001177.1:0-1652 GCA_040756535.1 Cyanobacteriota bacterium | reverse complement strand
CTCGTCTATTTCCAGACGACCAATTTCAAGTTTTGAATAATTCAGGATATCTTCAAAGATCTTTAAAAGGGAATAAGCTGATGTTTGAATCTTTTCCAGGTAATCCTGACGCTTGGACAAACTATCGGATTTTAGCGCCAAATGGCTAAAGCCAATAATCGCATTCATCGGGGTTCGAATCTCGTGGGACATATTCGCAAGGAATTCGCTCTTTGCCCGGCTGGCAGCTTCGGCAGCCTGGCGGGCTAATTCCAGTTCGTTTTTCTCTTGCAGTTGCCGCTTGACATCTGCATGTTGGCGAGCATTGCTGATTGCAATCGAAGCCCAACTGGCCGCAGTTTCCAATAATTGAAGATCGTCGTCGCCAAACTGGTGTTGTTGAGTGTGCACAGCTTCCATAACACCTAGAATTTGATCTTCGATGCACAGGGGTACGGCTAGTAGCGAGCCAATCAGTTGACCGGTAAGTTGTTCTGATGCCTGGTAGACTTGTTTGCTGGTAATTACATCTGAGATAACAACCGCCTTACCCGTCTTAAACACAGTGCCAGCAACACTGTTACCCAACGGTACGCACTGATTTAGCAATGCTTCAGAACCCTTGCCACTTGCGGCCGCAAAAATCAACCCTTCTTCCACAGGCAGCAAGATGGATGCCCCTGTTGCAGACACGACATTGACTATCTGCTGCAACACGGCCTGGAGCACAGTATCCAGGTTCAGGCTAGAGGTGACTGTCTGCCCCATGGTGTATAACGCTTGAAGGTGCTTCCATCTGTGCTTTTCTAAAGATTCCGATTCCGACCAGGATGCTGTAGATCTGGCCTCAGGTTGATCAGGGGTATTAAAATTGCGACTCATCACGCCTCAATTTTCTATACAAAAACGGTTATCTGACTGGGAAAAACTCACCAGTCTCTACCTCTTAGTTTAGTGTTAATTGATCTATGATACTATCAGCCGCCCCCTGAAATTTGTGTAGGTTTTTTCCTACATCACTCGACAATTCCCCAATCTAGTGCATAACGAATGATCTCGGCAGTGTTGTTCAAGTGCAGTTTTTCCAGAATGCGTGTGCGATAGGTGCTGATTGTCTTGGGGCTTAGAGATAGTTCACCGGCGATTTATGAAATACCCTTTCCTCGAGCCAGCAAGCGCAGCACCTGGCTTTCACGATCAGAAAGCAATTCATGCGCTGGTCTCTCAGTATCCAACAGAATTTCGTCTGCCAGGATTTCGGCCAACTGGTGAGTGATATATTTTCTCCCGCTGGCGACTTCACGGATTGCAGTAAGCAGTTCTTCTGGGGCGCTGTCTTTCGTCAGATAACCTGATGCGCCTGATCGAATTGCACGGATAGCAAATTGTTTCTCAGGATACATGCTCAACATCAAGGCTTTTGGACGCGGATGCATCTTGCGCAATTCTGACAATACATCCAAACCGGTAGCTTCTGGCATTGAGACATCTAGCACGATAACGTCATACCAATTCTCGCGCAGCGCCTTAAGCACTTCCTTTCCATTACTGGCCTCACCTGTTAATTTAATATCGCTGGCGTCTTCCAGGATTTGGCGTAATCCCCGGCGAACAATCACATGGTCATCGGCAATAAGAACTCGGATCATCATAACTTCGTTCCTTCATCGTTA
>JBFLZA010001176.1:0-1654 GCA_040756535.1 Cyanobacteriota bacterium | reverse complement strand
TTGGTATTTTATTGTCAAAGATAAAATTAGTCCCAAAAGAAGAAATTGCACCATTCCTCAAAAGAGCATTGGAACTTTCTCCAGAGCAAGAGGATGCACCGTTTTTAGCACTATCTCTTGCCATGAGGATTCCTCTCTGGTCAAACGACAAGGCACTTAAAAAGCAGTCTACAGTAAGAGTATTCTCTACAGAAGAGCTTTCGAAGTTGCTTGAGGAATTCAGGTAGGTTACTTTCATCGCCTGTCCCTCTGCGAGTACTGGATGAACCCTCACAAGGTAGTAGAGAGCCCAAATCGAGCCTGCGAACGCATAGCCGATGACATCCCTGCTGGCAAGGGAAATAAAGCGATACGCAAGCACAGAAACGAAGAAAAGAACAACAAAAATTGTAACGTCGTACTCCTCTCTAACGACGACCTCGTCATCGGCGTACTGTAGCGCTATCTCCCGCATCGCTTCTCTGCTTAAGTGTTTCAGCTCTAAGAAGTAGCAGGCTGCGAGCTCCTTCTGCTGCTTGACTTCTTCTATTGCACTGCTTTCGAAGGCGAAGGCGAACTGGGCTTTAATGTTTTTAATGAGCATGACAGCCTTATCTATGGTCGCACCGTCGCAAAAGAAGACGAAGCGCTCGCAGATTTCTATCCCCTCTGCAATTTTATTTATGAGCGTTGTAATTGTGTCGCCTTGAGCTACAACACAGCCCAAGCTGCGGGCGGCTTCTATGAAGTGCTGGCGCTGCAAGCCCTCAAAGGTGTGGATGCACCATTTTTTCTCTGCTGCAGGGCTTTAAGAAATGCTGACTTGCCGATTCCAGGCTTTCCGTGCACAATGAGAGAAAACCCTACCTTCAGGGCATCTAAAGCTTCTTTTAGCTCTCTTTCTCGACCCGTGCAATTACAATAATCTTTGCTCATATATTGTAGAGGCTTTTTTTATTTTCTGCTGTGACCTGCATCATCTCACTCCCCTCTTCAGCCAGAGTGCAGTTGAAACCGATAGAATCAGAAGCAGTATAGCAACCAGAGCGATGAGCTTGAAATCAAAGGCTTCTTGAGCAGGCTGCACAGCTAACTGCTCCTTCTCCTCCCTAACCCTGCCAGACCATATAACGAGCTTCTCTGCACTGTCTGTTCTAACTCTTACCGGAATTTCGATGAAATCAGCTTCTGGCTGGATTTGAAAAATGGCTGCTCTACCGTTCAAAACGTTCTGCCCCAGAACTTTGAACCTCACTGGAAGGAATCTTGTCTCAAAGTCTATTTGTGTTTGTTTGACTTTTATCGGGATTTCTCTGAGAATTTCAATCTCTGCACTTGCATTTGAATCAACAAAAACCAAGAAAGTGCCATTGGTGTAGCTGGTGCGAATGCTCAAATCCCTTACTCTTTCCTTCGCAACTGGAAAGCTTTCATTGTAAATTTTGTCGTAGCGGTAAGAGACTTCAAGTTTTGTAAAGTTGCCTTTTGGAAGTTCTATGCGTTTCGACTGCCCCGGTTCAAAATCTCCAATGTATTGGTAGAAAGCACTGCTGCATTTATCGCAGGGCGATGCCCTTACCTCAACTTCCCTCGCAGTCGAGTAGCCGACGTTTTTAATCAATCCCTCCTCGTAAATGAGCTTTGGAAATCTGAAGACCCGGAAAGTTGTCGAGAG
>JBFLZA010001175.1:0-1654 GCA_040756535.1 Cyanobacteriota bacterium | reverse complement strand
TGGCATTGGTGGGGGGAGTATTTTCGGTGGCTTTGACTGGGGGCATTATTTCCATCGCCTCCCTGGTTGGCTTTGTCACCCTATTCGGGGTTGCCACCCGCAATGGACTGCTCTTAGTGGATAACTACAACACTAAGTTTGCTGAAGGAATGCCCTTTAAAGAAGCCTTAATTAAAGGATCGATGGAACGGCTCAACGCTATTCTGATGACAGCTTTCACCTCTGCACTGGGGTTGGCTCCCTTAGTAGTGCAAGGTGGACCGGGCAAGGAAATCCTACAACCACTTTCCATTGTTGTACTGGGTGGATTGTTTACGTCTACAGCATTAACGCTGCTGGTGCTACCGGCGTTGTACGCCAAGTTTGGAAGATTCTTAGTGCCTAAACGAATCCCGCCCGTTTCTGACAACGGGAAGGCAGTTCAAGCCGTTTTTGAGAAGTAATTTTCGAGGTATATTGTTCAGATTTCCTCATTCGTTTATGTCCAAAAAAATCAATATGAAAAAAATATTAATTCATGCGGTTGCATTTATTTTAGTTAGTACAGTTTTAATGGCTCCTAGCTATGCAAGTTTCGAGACGGATGAGAGTAGGCTTTCCGATGTTGACGGAAACGTGTACTCTTCCCCCACCCGCTGGCGGCTTGTCAAACAAACTTTCGTATTACACTTTCCTGAAAACAGCAACCCTGTTACCCAGATAATTATTGCCGCTCCACCCACTATCGCTGTGAGTAATGATATTGAGGTGCTGGAGCACAAGGGTAGGAAAATTAGCATCAATGTTTCTGTCAATGGGAAAAACATTATATTAGACTTCCCGGAACCCGTCGCTCCTGGCAGCAGAATTGATATTAATTTCAACAAAGTTAAACAACCCATTCTCGATTCTACTTCTCTGTACCGACTTTCAGCTAAAGTCGTTGGTAGTGACACAGAGATTCCCATAGGTGTAGCTGAGTTTCACACAGATTAATTAATCTTAAAATTGGGATTAATTATTAGGGAAGTATGCAAGATAAATACGATGTAAATTAGTTTTTTCTAAAATTTGTTAGAATTACTAATCATTGAATGCAAGGAGTAAAGCACATGAATTTTTTTAAATCAGGCTTGATTGTTCTAGGAAGTGTGGGTCTGCTTTTCTTGGGAGCTTGTGGGAACAGCAACCAAGCCACCAATTCAGATGCCGGTTCTACTGGTGCCAAGCCCGCTAAGTCCGAGTCGTCCGATGGAGCAGCAAAAAGAGAGCCATCTAACCATGCCGACTCGTCTCACAAAGGCGCTCAAGTTGTCGAGTCAGCTCCCTATCACTTAGAGTTTGTATCTGAGAAAGAAGATAACGGAACTCGTTTAGATTTCCATCTTATAAAAGAGGACAATCAAGAAGAAATTTCTAACGCCAATGTAATAGCTCAAATTCAGCTACCTGATGGAACTCAAAAGACACTTCCCATGATCTATGAAGCTCAAGAAAAACACTACACGGCTTTGCTTCCTGAAAAGGCAGCGGGTCAGTATCAGGTAAAAATTACTTCGGATATAGACGGGAAAAAAGTAGACGGTCGCTTTAGTTTTAATCAGTAAATTTCCCCTGGTAGGTAGGGCAAGAGAAACAAGCTTCAAGGGTAGTAATTATGTCTCACAATCACAGT
>JBFLZA010001174.1:0-1657 GCA_040756535.1 Cyanobacteriota bacterium | reverse complement strand
ATATTAAGCCCGAAAACATAATGCTCACATCCGATTTCACTGCAAAAATCATGGACCTGGGTGTAATCCAAACTCCGCACAAACCTGGCATAAGCGCTCCAGGACAGCTGTTAGGCACCATAAGAAACGCTTCCCCGGACATTCTCCAGGGTGAGCATTATGCGAAAGTCGATGATATCTACTCACTCGGAACTGTTGCCTACGCACTTCTACACGGTTACCAATTGTTTTCAGAAGTCAAGACGGGCGAACAACTCAAGAACATGATTCTTCAAAGTGATATATGTTTCGAGGACAAGACGATAAAGAGCAGGAGCAAGATTTGTTCACGTTTGCTAGCCTTAACCAAGAAGATGCTCCACAAAGATCGCAGTAAGCGGCCTCAACAAGTTGAAGATATTAAACAACATCTTGTAGATCTCCGAGAGGAGCTTGGCATCACCGACAGCAAGCCAATGCACGGATACATGGCAACGGCATTGACGGGGTTAGAACAGAATGCGCGTGAGGCTGTGGCATTCAGTTCCAAGATGATTGCCGATGTTTGCAAGGCGTATGATGTCTACGCGCACCAGCCAAGAAAGGCAACTGACCCAATCCTTAACAAAGATATCGAGCCACGAAAAGTCTACCATTTTGACAGAAAACGCGTGCTGGACGCTGACTTGTTGATCATACTTGCCAATTACGCGAGTTTCGGTGTTGGTCAGGAAATCGAAATAGCTAGCAGCTTTGGAACGCCAACTATACTCATTGCGAGAGAAGGCATTAGTATCTCTAGGATGGTCTTGGGTAGTTTCTTAAACCTTGTCGGAGACATAAGGTATTCATCTCCAGAGGATCTCGAAAAAAAGTTGAATAGATGCCTAAATGACAATCTCGAAAGAGTGAGACAAGCAAAAACTGCGAAGAAAATGAAACACAACTACCTGATAAAAGGCCTGCTAGCAAAAACAAGGGAACAGTTGGGGCATTCCTTGGAAACTGTAGCTAAGGAGGTTGGGATTTCGAAAGACTTCCTGGAGGCCATCGAGGATTACCCTATCCAATTCCACAACTGCGGTTACCACGTTCTTAGAAAACTCTGTGACTTCTACGGTATTAAGTTTTCAGAGATCGCCAATGGAGATGAACCGGCACACAGGCAAGCTCATACAGATAGCAACGTCATCAGACTCGATTCCTTTGCCAAGTTGAAGAAGATTACCCTAGAGGATTATTTCCAACTAAGAGACGACTACTTGGCAGAAGAGGCGGCTCTTCAAGGTTCGAAAATGATCAGCGAAGCAGAATGGCGGGCTAGGTACAAATCACTTATCGAAAAGAGGCTTGGTCATCAGGAGAAGCTCTTTTAGGTGACACCATCGTGGATGGAAATTTATTACTTGAAGCGCGGGTCGAAGCGATTAAGACCCGAAAATCTCGCTACAGGATGCTGCAGAGTGAAGCCTTTAAGCTCATAGGGTACCACCTTGCAAAGGCTCGGCTCAATAGTCGATCGTTCGATCTTAAAAGTTTCATGGTGTACTTGGGAGTCCACGATATCAGGCCGGCCAAGTTCACCTCATCACAGAAAGCTAGTCTGAAGTCTAGCTCAGAAGGCTTTGTTATCGAAGTCAGCGAGCGTCTCGGTGAATTCGGCCGGAAATTCGCTTCC
>JBFLZA010001173.1:998-1658 GCA_040756535.1 Cyanobacteriota bacterium | reverse complement strand
CCAAAATCCAAACCAGCATGGCGCAAAGTGAACACTTGAAAGCACTCAATACTGCGTTGCAAGTTTTGCGGCAACTGGGAATTAGTTTTCCCGAAGAACCCAGTCAGGCAGATATCTGGCTTGAACTAGACACAATCACATCCTACTTTCGTGAGAAACCAATTAAGGATTTGAGCCATTTGCCGGAGATGACCGAGCCAGAGAAATTGGCGGCGATGCAAATCCTATCTAGCGTCATGATTGCTGCTTATAGCACTGCTCCTGCTTTGATGGCTCTACTTGTATTTAAACAAGTCAACTTGTCCATCCAATATGGCAATGCCTCTGAGTCTCCCTTTGCGTATGCCAACTTAGGGTTAGTTCTTTGCGGAACGGTCGAAGACATTGAGTCTGGTTACCAATTTGGACAACTGGCTTTGAGTCTGTTAACACAACTTTCTACCCATGTATTCAGAGCTAGAATATTGATGGTCGTAAATACCTTCATCATCCATTGGAAAGAACATGGAAGAGTTTTATTGCAGCCATTACTAGAAGGCTATCAAAGTGCAGTAGAAACTGGAGATTTAGAGTTTGCCGCGTATTGCGCTCATAATTACTGTATGCAATCCTTCGTAATCGGAAAGGGACTCCTAGAAACTAATCGTGAGATGGCCGAAT
>JBFLZA010001173.1:0-988 GCA_040756535.1 Cyanobacteriota bacterium | reverse complement strand
GTGAAATAATGCGTCAGTTCAAACAAGGAGTTGCACTTACTTTAAATCAAGTATTTCAGCAATCCGTTTTAAATTTGATGGGACGTTCAGTCAATCCATCCCGTTTAATTGGCGAATCCTACAACGAGGAGAGCGGATTGCCAGAACATGGAGCAGTTAACGATGGAAATGGTGTCTTTGTTGTCTATTTCAACAAACTTATCCTATGCTATCTATTTTCTGAGTACACTCGGGCCTTTGAAGCCTTAATCGTAGCGGAACGTTATTTGGTCTGCGCCACAGCGTCGCCTCTCGTCCCCCTGTACTACCTCTATACTTCTCTGGTAAAGCTTGCAACCTATTCCGAAAGCAGTGCTCAAACACAAATAGAAAGCCTAGATGAAATTACGGAAAACCTAAAAAAAATGGAACAGTGGGCACATTACGCGCCTATGAATTATTTGCATAAATATCATTTGCTACAGGCAGAGAAAGCACGAGTTTTGGGTCAATTACTTGAGGCAGAAGAGTTCTATGAACAAGCCATTCAAGGGGCTAGAGACAATAAGTATATTCAAGAAGAAGCATTAGCCTATGAATTAGCTGCCAAATTTTACTTATATCGGGGTAGGGAAAAGTTTGCCCAAACCTATATGAAAGAAGCTCACTACTGCTATGAACGGTGGGGAGCAATGGCAAAGGTCAAAGATTTAGAAACTCGCTATCCACAACTATTGCCTCAGCCGTCGGGCATGGCTGACATATCAAACCACACAACTTCTAAAACCACCTCTAATAGTTCAGGCATCGCTTTCGATTTAACAGCGGTGATAAAAGCATCACAAGCGATCGCTTGTGAAATTGAACTAGAGCAGTTGCTCAATTCCTTGATGAAGATTTTAATCGAAAATGCTGGCGCACAAACAGGTTTTCTAATTTTAGAAAACTCAGGAAAATGGGTGATTGAAGCGTCTGGTGAACTTAAGGAGGGTGAGAATGTATCTACTAC
>JBFLZA010001172.1:0-1658 GCA_040756535.1 Cyanobacteriota bacterium | reverse complement strand
GTCTAAAACAGGGCCTTGGCGCAGCATGCCGGGGCTCTGTTTAACTTCAACATAAATATTCCACTTTACATCCTCCGCAAAGCATCTAGCAGCTTGCACTTCACCTGCGTCACAAAGCGCAGCGGAGCGGAGCGGCGTCAGGTGGAAGCGCGTGTTAGCCCGCCTTCATTGCGTTTACTGTGAAGTAGTGGAACCCTATGCCTGGTTGCTCGCATTGTATCACCGCTCGTCTTCTTTCTTCTCTGCATCTTTCTGTGACTTGAAGAGTCCAGCGAGTAGACTTGCGGCAAATTGTGATAAGTCTTGTTTCGTCAAGAAACCGCTGATGGTGATCAGCAGTAAACTGACAATGGCCCAGTATTTCTTGATAGGGATTGGGCGTTGAAAAATCTCAAACGCATATGTGCCGAAAAACTGGCTGGTGTCTTGAGCGATGGTCACATTGGAAGAGAAAACAGCTCCAGACACAGAAGAACGAGTTGAGTAGCTCGGTTCCCAGTATCTAATCTCATTGGAAAGTAAGGATGTAAAAACAATTCTATTGCTACCGTTATGCTGATAGTCAATATCTGTTGATACGAGAGAAAGCGTCATAGAGTACGTTTCACTAGCCGTCGTGTTATGGACCGACACAACAGCTGCGCCGGTTTCGTCTTGTTCTAGTGATGAAGGTATTCGAATAGTAACCATTCCTGAGGGATAAGCAAAGCAGAACGTTTGGAGAGGTGGATGAGTGTACCAGTAAAGCCAGATAGCTACAAGTACCAGTCCTATGGCAGCGATCCACTTTAGGCATTGCGGCCACTTACTCCTTATGCGTGGGATTTCTTGGGTGATTTTTCCATATTTCTCCAGTAATTTGCCCACAATGTGGTAATCTGCCCCCTGCTTACGAACCTTGTCAAATGCCTCCAAATCCGCTATCTTGTTCCAGATTACTTTTTCGGATAAACCCAATCTACGTGCAATATTCTTGACGCTCAATCCAGGCTTATTCGCGAGAAGAGCAAGGATATTTCGTGTTACATCATCTATGTTGTCTCCCTCAAAAAACGCTCTCAAGGTTGGCCCAACAGCAGTCATTACTTTTGTTTCGACAATTGTCTCCCAATCAGTGGGTAGTTGCTGATCATCCCCACACGCCTCCACAACCTCGTAGCAAACTGCTTGAACATACCAGGGTTTTCCTCCAGTCCATTCTCGGAACTTCTTTGTAATACCATTTATGTTAGTGCCCGGTGACAAATAGTTTGTCAATTGTTGCTTAACCAAGTACTCTTCTACAGGGTAGGCTTCGGCAGACTTGAGGTAGAAAGCAAACACATTATTGACTAATGGGGATGTTTTTTCCTTGATTGCCTTATGCCACAATTCGGCCCCAGCCATTACAAAGCAAATTCTGGGGCAAGATTGAACAATACTCCGTAACGAGCGAAATATTTGGTTGGAGTCGCCAGAATGAAGCAAGGCATCCACTTCATCCAGAAGAATGACGAGTCTCTGGGCATCAGAAAGCTTATTGTTCACCTCCTGAACGAAGGCGACAAAATCTGTTTTTGGCGCAGACATCTTCTTGATCTTCGGACCCTTCTGCGGCAAATAAGACGACAGTGCATCGCAAATTGAGGCTGTGAATGTTTGAGGATCAAGGCTTTGCA
>JBFLZA010001171.1:0-1661 GCA_040756535.1 Cyanobacteriota bacterium | reverse complement strand
AGCGGGCAAACACGTTATTGTCGAGTATCCCCTGTGCTTGGACGTTGCCGAGGCAGAAGCACTCATTGCCTTAGCACGCGATCGCAACCAACTCCTGCACGTCGAGCATATAGAAATTTTGGGCGGTTTGCATCAAGCACTGCGGCAATCCTTACCCGAAATTGGAGAAGTCTTTTACGCCCGCTACAGCACCATCAATCCCCAGCACCCTGCACCCCAGCGCTGGACTTATCACCCAGAATTGTTTGGCTTTCCCCTATGCGGTGCCCTCTCTCGCATCCACCGACTGACAGATTTGTTTGGTACCGTCGCTACTGTCAGCTGTCAAGCGCGGTTTTGGGGCGAGGCGGCGTTCTACCAATCCTGTTTTTGCACAGCCCAGCTAAAGTTTACTAGCGGCGTGGTAGCAGAGGTGATTTATGGGAAGGGGGAAAATCTCTGGCAACCATCCCGAAGTTTTGAGGTTCACGGAGAACAGGGAGGATTAATTTTCGATGGAGATGAAGGCAAGCTAATCAAAGAGAACGAGACAACACCGATTGAAGTGGGAGGGCGTCGGGGTTTATTTGCCAAAGACACTAGCATGGTTTTAGACCACTTGATTGAAGGCACGCCGCTGTATGTCACCCCAGAGGCTAGTTTGTACGCCCTCAAAGTTGCCGATGCCGCCCGTCGTTCAGCAGAAACTGGGCAGACAGTTGTAGTTTAAGCGCTTTTAAGGGAGTCATCATTTAAGTAAGGATGCGATCGCTTCCTTCCCTCTGAATCCTCTGATTGTTGGGAGACCAGATGAACGAGTTTTGCGGCGATGAGCGATCGCTCTACGAACAAATAAGGCGAGCAATGCCTACCCTACCACTGTTTTCTGTTCATTCGTCCTTTCCAAGTTGAAAATAATAATTTAATTCCCAATACCTTCTCGAAATTCTCGCAGTGCTTGAGTATGGTTTGCTATGTTGATACAGCGAATTAGTAGAGCTACATCTAGATTGGGTAAAAATTGTGACTTAGGAACGGTTTCGTAACCCGCATTCCCTAGAGTATAAAACGACAGTTGCTCGTTTACCCAAAACCAAACTTCAGGAATATTCAGGCGTTTGTATGCTTCTAGTTTGTCAATACCTCCACTGGTGACAATAACTTCAATTACTAAATCAGGGCGTTCTCTATCTGACCCAAGTTCATAGGATTTGTCTGCTTCGCGTTTAACTCGTCCAGATTCGCTTTCTAGCGTCATTAAGCCAGTTGGAGTAAAATCCCAACCCAAGAATTCGAGATAAATTTCTAATAAAGCCCCGATGCGTTCTTTGATGGTTTCGTGTTTTTTACCTGGCACTTTGCGAATCTCTAAGACTCCATCTAAAAAAGATAGCCTAACGCCCGGACGATCGATTAGCTGTTCGACTACTTTGAATTCTCGCCAGGTCAACTCGTCAATTAAAATGGGTTCTACGTCTCGTTTGAGGAGTGTTACTGTCATTAGCTAAACTCAAGTTTAGTTATTGATTTAATTGTATATTAATATAATTTTAGCAACTTTAAAATGTTATCTGGTGAAAAGATGAATAGGTGAAAAGATGCGATCGCCCTATTGCTGAGAAAAGTTGAGTTGCTTCTGCAAAGTTATTGTTAAGTTACTTTAAGGCTCATAGAATGAAGAT
>JBFLZA010001170.1:0-1663 GCA_040756535.1 Cyanobacteriota bacterium | reverse complement strand
AAGTTGCTGCCGTAACACCGCTTCTTCTTGAACAAGATTCCCTTGATATTACTGAAAAGATTACGCAAAATGCTTTGCTACAAGCTTTGCAAGTGCTTGCACATATTTCCAGTCTTAAAAGACTAACAAGTCTAGATAAGCAGTTGAGTAGTTACTTAAGGCATCAACCCTCGTCAAGCTGGGCGTATTACTCGCTTCCAAAGGTTATTCTTGCCATAGCCCTGTTGCAAGGCAATTTAGATCCTATCCAGAAAAAAAATTTGCGTAACAATCTATTAAGTATGGTTACAGACCGTCGATATAAGTACCTCATTAATCAACAGCCATAGTTCCCAGATGAGCGTAAGCCGAGCATCGTTAGGCAAAGTTTGCCCTATGGAATTTTCAATTGGCAACATTGTTAAGAGGTGACATCATCTGCCTCAAACCAAGTTGCATGAGGTTCTTTATTTTGTTAAGTTCTTGACCTGGCAGGAAGGATGTAGAAGCCAGTTAGAAAGCATTGAGCCTGAAGCAGAAATGGGTGATCGCACCTTTGAAGATATTGCAGATCAGCTAGCTGACGAACTAGCCAGAAGTGTTGGAACGAATGTACCTTTATTATCTGATTATGCGATCAGTCGTGCAGGAATTTATGAGGAGCATCCATAACTTTGATCTATCTCGTAGATACGAATGTCCTGTTGCGCCTTAGCGATCCCACGCAACTTTGATACTCTCGCTGCTTGAGCGCGATCGCGCGATGTCTGTAGGATGATTATTCAGTCAATTCAAGCCAGTAAAGTACATCTTTTACGGTATGGTGATACTCGCTATCATGTGAATAACAGCGTATGCCTACCGCAGAACAGGCTCTTGCCTGTGTCAGAGTATGCCAGATGCTCTCAAATGGATATCAGCCTATTCATGTATTTCGGTATAACCAGAACACCAAGATAGTGTTTATCCTTGCTGGTGTAACTGAGAGTTTGGAAATTCTAATTTTTTCTGATGGTCAAGGTCGCTTTAATGATGACGAAGCCTGACTTTAGCAAAATGACCCGTCAAGAACTGAGAGCCTATGTTTTAGCTCACCGAGAGGATGATGAAGCAATTGAGGCTCTGATTAAACGCGGGAATCCTAATAGCCCAAAATATCGATTTCCCAAGACTGAAGAAGATTTGAGGGGAATGGAAGAGATTCTCAAGGGAAAATTGGGTAGCAGTTGAGAAGAATCTAACACTTGCTTTCAAATTCAATATTTTGATTTTATTGAGTCTTTGACCAAGCAAAAAGGAAGCAAAAACCAGTTAGAAAGGAGTGAGGCTGAAGCAGAAATGAGCGATCGCATCTTCAGGGTTTTTTGATTTGCAAGTTGGGCAAACGCGATCCACACTGAGATAAGGATTCATTTCGGAGTGAAATTGTATGCCAAATTTGCTTGACAGAATTACAGTTAATCCGAAGCAGTGTGGTGGTCGTCCCTGCATTCGGGGTATGAGAATTCGGGTATCAGATGTGCTGGACTTGTTTGCGGCTGGTTTAAGTGCCGAACAAATTTTGGAGGAAATGCCTGACCTTGAAATGGAGGATCTGAAGGCAGCACTCACCTACGCTGCGCGTAAACTCGATCATCCAGTTCTAGTGGCATGACGATTTGGGTAGATGCACAACTGTCGCCTG
>JBFLZA010001169.1:0-1664 GCA_040756535.1 Cyanobacteriota bacterium | reverse complement strand
TGAACTTTAGTGATTGCTTTATTCATCAGTTAAATCTTTACACTCAACTTTGATCAACTTCATAACTTGCGTTATGCCATTAATCTTCATTCAGTGCTCAATTCAACCGATTCTTTGAATATAGTCATCTCACTAACCCTCAGTAAGTGAGAAGTTCTACAATCCAAAGCTTCGGTGTACGCTTTGAGCCCCGTTGAATTGTCGGTGCAGAGCTGCTTGACCAGTGAGCTATTACGCTTTCTTTAAAGGGTAGCTGCTTCTAAGCGAACCTCCTGGCTGTCAGTGCGACTCCACCTCCTTTTCCACTTAAGCGTCACTTTGGGACCTTAGCTGTTGGTCTGGGCTGTTTCCCTTTTGACGACGAAGCTTAGCCCCCGCCGTCTGACTCCCCCGGAGCATTTACCTGGCATTCAGAGTTTGGTTGGGTTTGGTAAGTTTTTTGACCCCCTAGCCCATCCAGTGCTTTACCACCAGGAAACTCATCCGAGAGGCTATCCCTAAAGATATTTCGAGGAGAACGAGCTATCACGAGATTTGATTAGCCTTTCACCCCTATTCTCAGCTCATCCAAGTTGTTTTCAACCAACACTGGTTCGGACCTCCACCTGGTGTTACCCAGGCTTCATCCTGGCCAAGAATAGATCATCTCGCTTCACGTCCGAATGCCACACACTACATTACGCCCTATTCAGACTCGCTTTCGCTGCGGCTTCGTTCCTTAAGAACTTAACCTTGCGTATGACATTCACTAGCCGGCTCATTATGCAAAAGGCACGCCGTCAGAGCATATAGCTCCTCCGACTGCTTGTAAGCACACGGTTTCAGGTACTTTGAACTCCCCTCAACGGGGTACTTTTCACCTTTCCCTCACGGTACTTCTTCACTATCGGTCGCGCAGGAGTATTTAGCCTTAGGAGATGGTTCTCCCAGATTCAGACAAGATCTCCCGTGTCCCGTCTTACTCGGGTACGACTTCAACGCTAGCAACAATTTTTCACTTACGAGGCTGTCACTCTCTTTGGCAGTCCTTTCCAGAACCTTCTGCTAAATTGTTACTGTGCGTCGGAAATTTTCCTTCAGCCGCCCCACAACCCCACTAGACAAGTCTAATGGTTTAGGCTCTTACCCGTTCGCTCGCCGCTACTGAGGTAATCGTTGTTTTACTTTCTCTTCCTGCAGGTACTGAGATGGTTCACTTCCCTGCGTTTGCTCCTCTCTACCTATTTATTCAGTAGAGGGTAACCAGTCTGTCACTGGCTGGGTTGCCCCATTCGGACATCTGCGGGTCAATGGTTGCTTGCACCTCACCGCAGCTTTTCGCAGCTTTGCCACGTCCTTCTTCGCCTCTGCGCGCCTAGGCATCCACCGTGTGCCCTTAGTAGCTTGACCATCACTTTTGCTCTTGCCCTGCTGTCCCTTCCTTGCCAATCAATAATCTCTGCTGATCTCTCAGCTTCAATCATCCACCAGCATCTCCAAAACATCAGGTAGAACTTCAGCGAATTTGCTTTTTCTCTACTATCTTTCCAATATCCAATATCTACTATCTTTTGAAGATAACAGTTATTGCCTCTTTGTCACAATGTTCCATTTATGCTTCTTCATCGGCTCTCTACCCTCGATACCAGCCTCTATCTCTCGCTGATTAGCTTGCGCTGCTCATT
>JBFLZA010001168.1:0-1669 GCA_040756535.1 Cyanobacteriota bacterium | reverse complement strand
TGGGAAGCGTTGAGCCGGCATTTTCTTTGCCGCCTGCAGAAGAAATACCAGAAGAAATCTTACGGACAGAAATTTTTACTGAGGCACGTTCGCCGGTAGACGGCAAACCCCTCACGGCGGCTGAGTATGCGGAACTGAAAGCTCAGTTAGAAACTGGGCCGACACCCCGCTTAAGCTCTGAAGTTCGGCACGTCATTTTCCAGCTACGTGTTCGCAGACTGATTCGCACCATTATTCCTTTTAACATCGTGCCTTAGAGACTATTTATAAAGTAAATATTTAGATAACTAGACGACGTAACATCATACGAGTCATAACAGCATAGATAGATGCTTCCCTTTGCAGCTCACCCAAGCGGCTTCGGTCAATCCGCTGCACCCGAATTTTTAGGCGGATAGCTGTTGCTTTGCTGTTGCGTCAACTCAACAAACCTTTGAATAGCTTTTAGATATGACTGCTCCCCAGGTTTATAAATCCTCACATGGTCAGCACCAGAAATCACAAACAATTGTTTTGGTGCGGAAGCAGCATCATATAACCGTTGGCTCATCTCTGATGGAACAACTGAATCAGCACTGCCATGTAAAAACAGAACAGGGACTCGGAGTGATCGAATTTTGGAGAGCGAATCAAATCGCTCAGTTAGCAGTAGACCAACCGGAAAAATCTGGAGAAATTTTCTGTGTCTAATCGCCTCTGTCATTGAGGTAAACGAACTTTGTATGATTAAACCACCTGCTTCTGGATGTCTTACCGCTAAGTCCAGCGCGATTGCTCCTCCTAGAGACTCACCATAGATAAAGATTTGCTCAGGTGGTATTTGGCGCACATACCGTAAGTAATTCCAAGCCGCTTGGCTGTCCTGATAAACCTGCAACTCATTGGGAAAGTCACCCTCACTCAAACCATACCCTCGATAGTCAAACACAAGTACCGAAAAGCCTAGCTGTCTAAAGGCTGACACACGAGCCAAGTAATTGTAGTCACCCATGTTCCGTCCAACTCCACAGAGATACAACATCACTTTGGGAGACGTCAGAATGTTCTTAGGCTCATCGGGTAAGAGAAGAAAGTTTTCCTGCTGAGTAGGAGTAGGAATCCACCAACCATGTAATCGTGCTTGAGACTTTGCGATTGGTATCCAGACATCCTCATAGGAGAGGTTGAAGTCTGAGGCATCAGGTCGCATCGACAGTTCTGAGGCAGGACGGTAGATTAGATGACGCTGCCGTAGAAGTAGAAACAGGCAGGTTGATAAGTAAGCAAGTGCAAGAACCCCTACCGCAACGGTTAGGAATTGCTTCCGTTTTTGAGAGCACTTATTTAACCTGCTAATCACAGCCTTTACTCTAAACAGCAATCTCAATGTGTCACATCAAAATTATTGGTAGTAGCCAATATTGGCTCCAGTAAGTAGCCTATGAGAGACTATTTATAAAGTAAACATTTAGACAACTAGACGACGTAACATAATACGAGTCATAAACATCAGCTTGAATCATCAACCACACAGCCAGTCGTAGGGTGCGTGAGACACGCACCCTACGACTTTATTGTTGACTAAAGGTGTAAATCTGTTGCAGTTCTAGATGCTCGCAAACAGAGGAAGGCAACTGGTTGCGGGGAAACATCTGACGATCTAATTGCACACCTAAACTGGTTAGGGGAT
>JBFLZA010001167.1:0-1671 GCA_040756535.1 Cyanobacteriota bacterium | reverse complement strand
GGTGGAGAAATTCGTGACTATGGTGGGCATCGAAAGAAACTTAATGAAAAGGGTATTAATTTAATGGATGTCTGGGATACACCAGAGGATGTTTGGGAAGATGCCCCTGAACCTGATTCCACTGAAGTTTTATGGACATTAACCGAAGAAATGTGGACTGATATTCCACCAGTTCGGCATCGTCGGCATAAAAAACGAGTCCCCAACGAACTGGCTCCCATTATGTTAGAACGGATTATAGCAATGGCATCTAATCCCGGTGAGATTGTGGTCGATCCATTTGGAGGTTCTGGTACTACATTTTACGCAGCAGAAAAACTACACCGTTACTGGATTGGTTCAGAAATTGGGGATACAGAGCCAGCAGTAGAACGATTGACTGATTTGGTTAATGGAATCACAGAGGAGTGGGAATCAGCAAGGGGAAGCAAGAAATTGAAGCAACGCAAAACCATTGCATCACAGCTGCCAATTCCTTATTCTACGTAGCTTCCGTGCAGAACGATTCAGATTAATGCACGACCATCTGTTCCTTTGGTAATCGTTGGTACGTTATTATCTACTTGATCGTGTTCAATTACGAAGATTGCCAGAAAACCCTCTTCTATCCGGACTGCCCGCCAAACATCAAAGTATGGCTCCAACTCTTCATAGTTGCCAATCCGATCGGTTAGGTAAGGATAGAGTTTTCTACTTGGGAGTACCAAAACAGTTCCTAGAAAAACACCGCGTAGCAATCCAAGAACCATTTTATTGACTGCTCGATGGCTTGAGGAGATATTACCCGTTTCCCACTCAAGAGCAAAAAGATGGTTGTCAATGACTTTTGTGGCATCTACCTTTCCTGGCGATCGGGTTGCATAGTTAATCGAAGTTTCTAGCCTCCATCCGTATGTGTCCCGCAATGCGATCGTGCAAGCTTCTTTAATTGGCTTGACGCCATTACCGTGCTTAGTCGGATTGATTGTAAAGCTTGATGTACCAGGAGGATGAACAATTAGAGAGACAGCATCACGAATTTCAGCGCGAATGATAGACCAATCGCTTGATTCTTCAAAACTGCCAACGCTGATTAAGGAAACCTCTTGGACAATCTTCATCCTGACTACTCATATAACTTCGTTACGCAAGAGTAGTACAGTTCTGCCTATTTGGTCGGAGAGTTAAGCTGAGTTTCTGCATTGTCCCACAGACAAACCGAACAAGGTGACATTCAAATTATCTTGAGACTAAATTGCTCAACTTTCAATCTTTCTCTTCACCTGCGATTCCAAAATTGCACCATAAAGGGGACTATTTTGCATCAACTCTTCATGGGTTCCTTGCGCTACCAATCGTCCTTTATCCATCAACAAAATCCGATCGGCATTTCGCACGGTACTAATGCGTTGGGCGATCGCAAAGGTCGTGCAAGCCTTTTGGCGCATCAGGTTATCAAGTTCCTCCTGAATCTGGGCAGCGGTTTTGGCATCTACAGCAGAGGTGCTGTCATCTAAGATGAGAATGCTGTAATCGGTTAATAAGGTACGCGCGATCGCGATCCGTTGCTTTTGTCCGCCCGATAAGCCTACACCCCGTTCTCCAACAATCGTTTCGTAACCATCGGGCAAGCTAGTAATAAAGTCGTGCATTTGCGTAGCTTTTGCGACTTCAATGACTTGCTCCAAGTCT
>JBFLZA010001166.1:0-1672 GCA_040756535.1 Cyanobacteriota bacterium | reverse complement strand
AGCGATAGATGACCAAGCTCTCTCGGCAGAGGCTTGTCGTGCCATTGAGTTGAGTTTGTTCGCCCAAGGGAATTCCTTGGCAAGAATTGCACAATAGGCACTTAACTCGTATCGTCCAACTCCTTTATTATCCATCCAGTATCTGATGCAGCTATTTCTAATAAAACGAGCAGTACGAATGGCTTCGTCTAGCCGCTCGTACTGCTCGTTTTTCCCTTCTAGTGGGATGTCAAGCCAGCTTTGACTAGTTGAAGAGATATAGGTATCCTAATTGAGAGCGATCGCTAAAACGCAAACTTCCCAGCTCTTTGGCAATGAATAAAAAATATATAGTCAGACTGACACCCGAAGAAAAACAACAGCTAGAGCAGTTGATCAACCAAGGCAAAACAGCAGCCCGGAAGTTAACCCATGCTCGGATTCTGCTCAAAGCCAATGACTCTCAAGAGCAAGGAGGTTGGTCAGACTCTTCCATTCATCAAGCTTTAGATGTCAGCCTGTCTACCATTGCCCGTGTGCGCCAAATCTTTGTGGAGCAAGGACTCGATGCTGCCCTCAACCCTCAACCCTCCTCTCAACTGCGTTTGAGAAAACTGGATGGGGTAGCTGAAGCTCGCTTAATTGCCTGCTGTTGTAATCAACCGCCTCCAGGACGAAAGGCATGGACGTTAAGGTTGTTGGCGGATGAAATGGTCAAATTGGAGTACGTCAATAGTATCTCTCACGAGACAGTTCGACAAGTATTAAAAAAAACGAAATCAAGCCTTGGTTAAACTCTTCTTGGTGTATCCCACCCCAAGCTAATGCCGAATTCGTTTGCTGTATGGAGGACGTTTTAGATGTTTACACTCGTCCCTATGACTCTGATTACCCCGTAGTTTGTTTGGATGAAACCAGCAAGCAATTAGTCAAAGAAACCCGAATTCCACTTCCGGTCAAACCCGGTCATCCTGAATATTATGACTATGAATATGAGCGAAATGGAGGCAAGTAATCTATTTATGTTGTCTGAACCCTTAGCTGGATGGCGGCATGTTGAGGTAACTGACAGACGCACTAAAAAAGATTATGCCCAAATTCTGAAATATTTAGTAGATGAGCGCTATCCTGATGCCAAGGTGATTAGTGTGGTTCAAGATAATCTTAATACTCATGTCAAAAGTGCTGTCTATGAAGCTTTCCCTCCACAAGAAGCTAAACGCCTTCTGGAGAAATTAGAGTTTCACTATACTCCCAAACATGGAAGTTGGCTGAATATTGCCGAAATTGAATTGTCAGTTCTGTCTGGCCAATGTCTCGACCAACGTATTCCTGACTCGGAGAGTTTAAAGTCGGCTGTGACAGCATGGCTTGCTGAACGTAACGCCAAAGCCGCTAAAGTTAACTGGCGTTTCACTACCAAAGATGCTCGCATTAAGCTCAAGCGTCTTTATCCATGTATTGAAGATTAATGATTCGGTTTTTTTTGCTTGACTGTTCAGCGAGATCGTTTTCAATTAAAATACTCAGACCTGTTCAACTATTCAAGGCTGCCTTGACAACCCACTAGGGTGTTTAAAGGATATAGAGCAATCCTACTTGAGTTGTGAAATATTCTTTTTTAACGAACCGCAGAGGACGCCAAGGACGCAGAGAAAAGAGAGGAAGAAAGAGGTTACAACTCCTGCACGAA
>JBFLZA010001165.1:0-1681 GCA_040756535.1 Cyanobacteriota bacterium | reverse complement strand
GCAGGAATCGCCAACTCATTCTTTAAAAAATGAATTAACCTTTGGAGTTGTGTAGACTGCATGAAATTCTGTAGCTTATGAGTGATAAAAATTTTCGGAGTATCCCCGTTATCCAGACAAACGTAGGAAACAAACCAACTTCTGAAAATTACAGATTACTGATTTGAGAAATATCCCTGTTTGCTGAACTTAGGAGTAATTTCCTTGGCTTTACCACACTACTACAAGCGACAAATTCCCCCGGTTGCTTTACTAAAACTTTGAACTATCAGGATGTTATCTACACACAATCAAAACAATTGTGCAAAGAAAAAACGGGTAGGTTAATTTAACTGAGGATTCGACCGATAGAGCTAGCAGGTGAACTCATACTTTACTCAAAGGGGAGTCTTGGCGCAATCGGTTTAAAACTGCGATGCGCTTCTCAAAGACTTGCACCACTGCGTTGAGTATAGTATCGAGTACCTCTGGATTGAACTCACCAAGAAACTCTGTTGCCGAAATAGCTCCGCTAAAGAATGCTTTAGCTTGTTTCAGTAAGTGTTCGACAGAAGCGAATCCAATCGATTTGATGATATATGTTGCGACGGGTGAATTTTTGAGATCGTAATCGGACTCCTGGTTCCGTCCTTGAATCAACAGACCTAATACCTCAGATTCTAAAGCGGTTTTAGGGGGTTGAGCAATGGGAATATCAGGAAGGAACTGATCCAATGTGGGTGTATTCGTTCCAGGCCTGGGTAATTCTCCCATCACGGTGGAAAGGGGAACATTCCGTCCTAAGCGATAGCTGATAGCTTCCAAAATACCGATTGTAATTAACTTGATTCCCAGATAAAGCCTCGCTACTTCTAAATTCTTTCTTGTCTGATCAATCAGTTGAGAGTAGGTGAGTTCATCCGGTTCTCCCATAAACCGCTGAAACACGAGTTCTGGTTTGAGGAAGTTCATAAATTCTTCCATCTTTTGCAGAGAGCGGCGGTATCCCTGAACAGTGTAAGAATCGGAATTCAGTAGCTCGTGATTCGTCTCCGGCATGAGATTCCATGTATTGTCTAAGAAATGGGCAGAATTGGGAAAGGCAAAATTTTCTACATCCCGATTCGCCAAGCGCACTGCACGCTTTACCGCAGAAATAGTTTGGGTTTCATCCCAACCCAACTTGAATTGATGGTTTACTTTTATCAAGCGTTGGTAGAGCCGCTCACTGGGACTTAAACCCGATGGAGATAAAGGACGGAAGGGAACCGTCGCTTCGATACAAGCAGCGATCTGAGCGATGTTGCTGGGTGACAACAGAGGCTCTAAAGCTTTAGCCGTAATCAGCGCACTTAAGAATTCGTTTTGCCCATTAAAGGGAGAAAGGGCTTCATCAGGAGCCAACCCAAATACTGCCGTCACAATTTCAAACATCAAGTCATCCGGTAGTTCTGATGCTTTTGCTATGACGAGCTTTCCTCTATCCTCCAGTACAAAAGGTGCAGTGTAACGACTAATATTGAAATTCACACCATGATCGACTTGGACGTAGACTAAGTCGTGAAATAAGGCAGCTAAGATCTCAATGCCATCAATTGACTTATCGGTCTCAAGAATACGCTCACCTCTTAACCCACCGACCTCAAAAATGTGTTCAGTCGTATGAAAATAGCGCCAAGGACCAGTCATCGTTTGAGCAATC
>JBFLZA010001164.1:0-1682 GCA_040756535.1 Cyanobacteriota bacterium | reverse complement strand
GCATAGTTACCTTTGGCGACATCGGCAGCGACGTCTGGGTTATTAGCTAGATAATATTTTTCGTCAAAGTATAGCGTGGCTGGTTCTTTCCCTTGACCTTCTAGTTCCAGTAATTCGGCAAAGGTGAATAGGGGATTGCCGGTGTAGTATTTGGCGATAGTATCGTCACTAGCAGCGTAGTAGCGGCCCCTACCAAAAGTGTTGAGAATTATATAGACACCGCCCACATTGTCTACAGCGATATCATTAATCTGTCGAGGATCATTGCTTCTAGACAATGTATAACTGTTGCCAAGGGGATTAATCTTGAAGAGAGAAGAATAATCGCTTCTGCCTCCAGTCGTCGAAGAGAAATAGCTTTCAGTGATTCTCGTGTAGACATTGCCTAAGTTGTCTACTGCAATATCATCGCTGGGATAGTTCTCTTGGCGATAGTCAAATCTAGAACCGTCATCATACGGAAGAGAACTGCTGGCAAGGTAGGTGGAGTAAGCCAAAGTGCCACCGGCATTGAGCTTACTCACAAAGGCTGTCGGGGTGGTTGTCTCCTCAATTGCCAAAGCGTTTTTAAGTGGGAAGTTATTAGAATTTGTACTTCCTCTTACATAGGCATTGCCCGAACTATCTACAGCAATGCCACTAATTACCTCATAATCACTGCCGCCGAGGTACGTGGAGTAAACCAAAGCTGTGCCATCGACATTAAGCTTACTCACAAAGCCATCACCGCGACCTGCCATCTGACCTTGCAGAGCGTTTTGAGTGGGAAAATTAGCAGAGTTGGTGGTTCCAGTTACAAACACATGACCTGCGTTGTCCACAGCCATGTCTGCGAAGCTACTGCTGCCAAAATAAGTCGAGTAAATTAAAGCCGTTCCACTGGGATTAAGTTTGCTCACAAAGCCATCCCGGTCGCCGGCTATCTGGCTTTGTAGAGGATTCAGTGTGGGGAAGTCGGAGGAAGTTGTAGATCCCATCACATAGATATTACCGGCACCATCAAGGGCTATGCTCTTACCCTCATCCTCAGAACTCCCACCCAAGTAAGTTGAATAAAGTAAAGCATTGCCAGTGGCATTGAGTTTGGCAACAAAGGCGTCTGCGCCATTGACATTCAACTCAAAACTGCCAGCAATTGCAGGTTGTAGGGGATTCACCGTGGGGAAGTCGGTGGAAATGGTGTTTCCTAGGATGTAGGCGTTGCCGGCACTGTCAACTGCAATGTCCCGACCATAATCACTAAAGCTGCCACCCAAGTAGGTGGAGTAGAGGACTGTTTGGCCAGAGGCATCGAATTTGGTTACGAAGGCATTTGAAGAGGCAGGCGCGGTGGCTTGGTAAGCATTGACCGCAGGGAACGCGATTGAACTTGTAGACCCGGTAATATATAGATTGCCGGCGCTGTCTACTGCAATAGCATTGCTGCGGCTCCCTATAGTAAGGCGATACCCATCATCTGACAATACACCTGGGACTTGTTGGTAGTAAATCAGCACCGGATCAATTACCAGGGTATGTGCCGAATCGTAAGCACCTAAACTAAACCCGACTGTACCATCTCCCAACAATTTATAAGCCGACTCAACTTCTTTAATTTCTCCGTTTATTTCTTGATAAACATAGGGCGCTGAGTCGATTAATTCTCCGGTTTCTGTCTTGATGATTAGCGCTCCATCTTCTCG
>JBFLZA010001163.1:0-1683 GCA_040756535.1 Cyanobacteriota bacterium | reverse complement strand
TTATCTGTTTAGTTGAGCTTTTGTGCTCGGCGAAGAGGAACGGAGGTTCCTGCCGGCAACCCAACCGACGAAACTGAGCTTTCGCAGGAAATACCAAGCAGTGCGATGATGATTGTACGGATAGCGTGAAGCGTAGTTATCCCATAGGAAATCGCTCCATCAAAAGAAAGAGAGAGCCATCACCATGAGCAAAGATTTTTGGTAAAGTGGAGCGCGTACTTGAATTTAACAGCCTACACTTGTGGAGAGAATCCCAAACAAAGCCTTAGTAGTTCGTGGCGGTCGTAATCTTCCAGAAGATATTCAACGTGGCACAGGAACCCACCCCAGCGGCATCACGGGAATTTCTGTAGAATGTGCAGTAGAATTGTCTGTAGCAGAATTAGCAGTAGCAATCCCTCATAGACAAATTGGTGTGACGACAGTAGGTGAGGTTCGCTCTTCAGGAGGAGATGTCATCCGTACTTCTGGCAGAAGTGCAAATCATGCAACTCTCACTGGATTAACACCAAAGCAAGCAAGCCTTCTGCTAACACCAACAATTCCCAATCCAGCACAGCAGCCATCCTGATTAGAGTAGAGCGATGAGTCACCCTAGAATTTTTGCAGACTTTCATAATGCTGATGAACAGAGCCGCCTTCGTCTGAATTGTGTTGGTACGATTGAAGATTTGAGTCGCCAAAATATTAAGTTGCAAGAAGGTCAATTGCTCACTCTGTATAGCGAAGAGTTAGAAGTGGATGGCATGGTGGAATATTCTCAAGAGGAAAGTCTTTGGGTTGCAGCAATTGATTGGCAGCAGATTAGACAGGTAGAGGAGATTATTGTCAGCAACTCTAACTTACCTGAGAGTGGTATAGCTCTACCAATATCCTGATACACTAAATAGTTTAGAGCAATGGAGAGGCGATTCGTTACAGAGGTCGCTGCTCTTCCGTAGGTTGGGTTGAGGGACGAACCCTCCGTTTCTACTTCATCCAACACACCTCGCCGTTTAGTGGGGCTTTGGTCAAGAGCGATCACACCACGAAAAAAAAGAGAGATCGCTGTTTCTTTTTTCGGAACTTGGTCAGGCGACGATCTGCAAGAATGTCTAGAAGCTGTTCAACACTCACGCGGCGAAGCACAATTTGACGGGCAGCCCTAATCCCTTCGAGTAATGTTTCTCCTCGACACCAACCACTTGCCCTAGTGACAACCGATCAAAACTTCCAGCGCATTCAAGCAGTTCAGCCATTCGACTCGGAATCCTGGATCTGAACCTCGTTCTACAATTACTAAACAGTGCCATACTTGCACAGATAGCGATTGCCTACCGCACGCTTCGTGATCGCACCACCACGCAAAAAGAGCGATCAATAGTCTTGGAGTTTCAAGGCTGTCGAGTGAAAGTAGAAACACCAAAACCGGCTCCCATTCGCAACTCCAGTTTCTGAAAACTCACTTAAAATGATGGAATCAGCGGGTTTTACTTGACATCAGGCACCATCATGGCTTATCAATGCAACTTAGACGCCGGCCAACAGATTATCATCGACAATCAGGGAGAGCAGACGGCTATCACTCTGACGAGCAGTGGATCTGGACAGCAGCAAAGTCAGCGCACTAGCTTTACCACCGGCATTTGGACTTCACCCCCTGTTTTGTTCCGCACCTCCACCGGCCTTGTTTTGCAATTAACG
>JBFLZA010001162.1:0-1687 GCA_040756535.1 Cyanobacteriota bacterium | reverse complement strand
CACAATGCTCTAGTGGGGGTTATCCGTTTTGTCCACATGTTCATAGCCGGGGGCAAGGTGGGTTAAGCTAGGAGTGAAAAATAGTCGCGAGTGTGAGGCGCTAAGCAGCCGTTTCTGCAAGTTCAGGCTATTTTGTCCCTATGTCTTTCTCATCCCTCGCGAAGCACCCCTCTGGGGTTGACACTGAGGTTAATCGGTGGGCGGCGCTGATATTTACGATGATACTCGCCAATTGAACCTTTTGAAGATATCAGCAACTGAATGATATGTTCCATTCTTGTCTTTCTCAAAAAGTATCCAACTCTTTTTTATTGGCCAATCTCTGAGCGCAATAATATTGGCTTTAGCGAGTTTGTTGCACAATACCTCGCTTTGTATTAGTTCGTGCCAATACCGGTCTAATCCATCTGCAAGACAGGGAAGAAGTTTCTCTAGGATTTCGTAATCTATCATACCGAATTGATATCTGCCGTCTTCTTTTTTCTTGGATGTTGCTTGCCCGTGAGCAGCAAAATGCCTCAGTGCAATCAACATCGCGATGGTATATTCAAAACTACTGGTTCTAATAAGTATGTAATCGTCAATGATCTTATCTGGGGAGGATGATGCAAGCCACTTAAAACCTGTCTTGATGTCTTGAACGTTGTTTACAGTAGTCTCATTGCCTGTGATACAGCGCCCAAGTATTTCAACTCCAGATGCAAATACACCATATGCGGGGAGATAGGTTGTCCGAATTTGTTTATAACGAATCAAACAATCAACACTTTCGCATATATCATGTATCACCCCAATAACATAAGCTGCCTTAATTGTCAGAGTATAGAAACCCGGATTCCCTCCTACCAGATGATTTAATGTCTTCCATTCGAAGGCGATATCATCCCAGTTGTCAACAGGTTCAGTAGGATATTTGAGTTTCACATTGACTGGAGCTTGTTTTTCTCGCCGTTCTTCTGCCAACTCAATTGGTTCATCATTGTGCATATTGTCACCCTATCATTGTTTCAAGCATTGGTGTGGGGCAGTAATTGCCTTACGGTTGGCATTAGTGGCAACTGGGCGGGACGCGGACGAGGCTCGAAAGCGGAATTCTGCCAAGGCGTTGATAACTGCCAAAAAACGCGGCGATTCCCAGTTGTCCACTGCACGCTGTGTTGGGTGCGGTTATGAAGATACTTTTCAATATGCTACTATCACTTTCAACCGATTGTTTTTATCGTCATAAGACAAAGTTAGTTTGCTCAATGGTTCGGAACATCTTTCACCTGTTTTCAGTTTTTCAAAAGTAACCCAATGACTATTTAGAAATACTATCTTGACTGATTCCTCCCATTCCCAGCGATGACTAAAAATACGGACTATCGGTCTTCCCAAGCCTTCTTCTCTTCTTGATGCAGGCATATTCGAGGTATCCCCATGTACAGTGACTTCCTTCTCTAGCCATTTTGCCAATTCATTCACAATATCTAACCTTAGGTCAACTAGCCTTTGAAATACTTCATCGGTAGCAAGTTTTGTTTCTGAACCCTGCCTAACCCATGCTGCTCCACCAAAATGGGGAGTTTCACCATTGTATTCGATGTCAACACGAATGCAGAATCTATTATTGTTTTCATAGACTGTTGAACGCCAGAGAATAGGAGGATAGATCTTGTCACACTCTTTGCGAATTTGCTTTTGAATA
>JBFLZA010001161.1:0-1696 GCA_040756535.1 Cyanobacteriota bacterium | reverse complement strand
GCTGCCAGAGCATCGAAGCTGAGATCCAGCACTTGGTCACAGATGTTGTCGAGTTCCTCTAAAGCCTGATGACGCTCGTTACGGGCAGCTCGTGAATCTGCTCCCCGTGTATTGTTCAGTTTCTCTGCCTGCGTTTTAAACCTCTGCTTGAGTACAGAAGCATGAGGTGCCCGCTCTGCAATCAGCTTCTGGAGCTTCCCAATGCCATACTCGATTTCCTCGTCGGTTAGTTCGCGATCTTCGAGGCGATCGCTAAATAAGGGACGCCCACCCAAGCGGCTGAACAGGGCTGGCACAGTAATGTCGTGGCGGTTTCTTAGTCCAGCTGTCGCCTCCTGCAATGCTACGTCTACCTCTCCCGACTCTTTGAGTCGTTGGTAAAAGCTTTGTCCCAGAGCCAAGGCTGTCACCACGCTCACCTTACGGGTCATCGCCACCACGGCTGGCATACCCAAATCTCGTACCAATCGCTGAGCTAATCCGCCTAATGCCCCTTCTGCTCTTGGGTCGGCGCTCTCGCAAGTGCAGAGGAAGGCAAAGTGAGGCAAGCCCCTCCGACCGCCTATGTTGCTCAGCTTGTCTAGCAATTCTGTCCCAGTCACTGGCAGGGCTTGATTGTCGGCTTTTGCCCAATACAGAACGGTCTCTCCCCGATCAATCAGCTTACCGTGGCAGACAAAGTGCAACAAGGTGTATGGCTTCTTAGCGTTAGTTAGTTGCTTAGATAGTTCTTGTAGCGTTGGTGGACCGAGAGCACTTTCAATATCATTTGCTAGCACATCGTAATGAATGTCACCAAGAGCTTCCGCCACTCCAGATAAGACAGCTTTAATATCAAAGGGTGCTAAGTGATACTTTTCTAAATTAGAGGGATTCGCCACCAGCACGAGTGCCCGCAAGTCTCGCCGCCCTATTAAGGGAAAGCGACGATCTATAGGGGTGGGGATGTAACGTGAAAAGGGCACGCGCTGGTCACGGGCTAAAAGCTGCCAATCCCCGTCGCCATCAATAGGGGCGCACAGCCTTTCCCAATGCAATATTCTAACTTCGTCGTTGTCAGCAGCTTCAATAGAAAGCAAAATTCGCAGGAGGCAGTCCTGACTGCTCTTAGACAGGGCACGGACAAAGGTATCACGCACATTTCCTCTAAAGAGGGCTTTGCCCAGTATGATGCCGTATGCTTTCTCGTTTTCTTGCTCTTGTGTCAGCTTGTAAAAGTCATCCTGGCTGAGCTGGAGAATTCCTCTGGAATGGGTGGTTAGCCCATCCAGTTGCTTGCATCTTAAAACAATAGGCCAGCTATTATCGCTCGACTTGCTCTGGATGGTAATCTCGAACTCAAAGGTATTCATGCATCCTGCCCCTGTTTATTGCCCGCTCCGCGTAATATGGAACAAAGTGAGAAATGGGAGGCTAATCTTTCTGTTCTTATGTATATATATAATGTGTGGAAAATCAACCTATACAGTTTAAATAAAGTGACAGAAAGTGCAATTTATACAGAGTTTGTTAGCCTGTATCTGTCGCAAAAATTCCTAAAATTGTTATTAGCTTTGCTGCCTCAACTTATTAAGTAGATTAGTTACATCTGACACCGTTGCCTGAAGTATTTCGGATTGAGGAGCTGGAGCTTGGTGGACTTTCTCTAGAAACTGTTCTAGAGATTTGACTAAGTCCATCTGAGCTTGCTTTAGAA
>JBFLZA010001160.1:0-1696 GCA_040756535.1 Cyanobacteriota bacterium | reverse complement strand
GTTACTGGCGGTCGGCTGAATGCCTACCGGGCAATAGCTGAGCCAGATTCTGTTCCGCCCGCTACTATTTCGGATTTAGCTGTGATTCTGACCGGGGGTGACCAGATGACTCTTTCCTGGACTGCTACTGGTGATGACTCAACCACAGGAAGTGCTTATTACTATGATGCGAGGTATTCTGTTTCCCCTATTGATAGCAGCAATTTCAACTTGGCTACACCAGTGACCGGATTGCCAGACCCGAAGTCAGCCAGTTCACCAGAAACCCTGCTTGTAACCGGATTGAATTTTAATACCCCCTATTATTTTGCAGTAAAAGCCTTTGATGAATGGAATCACCCTTCAGGAGTTTCTAACTCTCCTCTGGGCACAACCCTTGGACTTCCGGATATTGCATTTTCACCCGGTTCAATGGTTGATAGTTTATTCCCGAATGACACTTCGACAAAGACACTTACCATTAACAACAATGGTTTAAGTGACCTTTCGTTGAGTATGTTCATTGACAAGACTCCAGCTCTCTTTACTCTCTCTCAGCGAAGGATACCAGAGCTGAAGATTGACCCCAGCAGAATCAGAACAGATTTTTCTGGCTCAAGCGCAAGCATAAGCGGAGATAGACCTGTAGCAAGAAATATCAGGCCTGAAGATGTAGTAAAGGTTTATACCCCCTTAAAGCCGGTTCAATCAACTGCAACTTCAAATATTGCAGTGCTCGGCTCAGATGGTTCTCTTGGATTTTTATTACTCAATGATGTGGCTACATATTTGATTAACTCTGGATGGTTTGCTTCAGTCACTACAACTAACGGATTCTATTTCACACCGACATTGAGCGAACTTCAGATGTTCGATGGAGTATTAGTTTTCGGATGGTACACTTGGGATAATCCGACAGCAGTCGGGAATGTGTTAGCGGATTTTGTGGATAATGGTGGCAGGCTGATGGTGGGTGGAGTAGCGAATTCCAGCGATGGCTCCTGGCAGATTGCTGGCAGGTTTAACACTCAAAACTACTGGCTGATTAAGCCGATCAACAGTGATTACACCGGAATCTACTCGATGGGGACCGTGTATCATCCGGAGCATCCGATTATGAGTAACGTAAACTCAGTGCTTACTGGAGCCAAATTGAAAAGTGGTGCCGTAGTGAATCCGGGAACAACCCGTCTGGCTAATTTTACTGATGGAACTCCCCTGGCAGTAGTTAAGGAACAGGATGGTAATCGACGCGTGGATATCAGCTTTGCTGTTATCACCAACCGGGTTAGTCAGTATGGCATTGATACAACTTCGGATGGTGAGCTATTAGTGATCAATGCTCTTGAGTGGCTAGCAAAAGACTGGATTTTAGCTATTCCGAGATCACTCGTGATTCCTGCAGGAAACAACTCAAATATCTCTATTGCTTTTGATGCCACGAATTTGGAAAACCCTAAATACGAGGCGGAGCTGGTCCTTTCCAGCAATGATCCAGACGAGAACCCTGTAACAGTGCCTATTACTCTCAAAGTTGCAGGCAGGGGCGACCCGAATGCTGATTTTACGGTTAATGTTACGGATGTGATATATTTGGTAAACTATTTCTTCAAAGGCGGACCTCCACCTATTCCTGGATTATTCGCGGCGGATGTTAATTGTGATGACCTCAGGAATGTCACGGATGTAATCTATTTAGTTAATTATCTCTTCAAGG
>JBFLZA010001159.1:0-1698 GCA_040756535.1 Cyanobacteriota bacterium | reverse complement strand
CTCCACCCTTTTTTTTTAGCAACCGTCGCAGACGGTCTGGACTCAGTTGCACATCAGGGTAAGAGCATCTCAAACAGGCTTGACACAAGAATCAGAAGCATCTAAGGTAGGGTCAACGAAACAAGAACTGAGAACTTGAATCATATAATCATCATCCATAGCAGCCCGTTTACTTTTTTGTCTCAGACTACGTTTGTAGGTCTGTTCTCGGTTGAGAGCATTGAGAGCGAGGCGTCTGAGGAGGGAAAAATTGCGAGGACTATGGAAGGAACGAATGCGGCAAGCATCAAGAGCCAAAGTGACATCAAGAGTCCAATGAGCCTCGTTTTCAATCCCCCAGTGTTTTCGGATAGCCTGACCCAGAAGTTGAGCATTACTGTGTAAAGAAGTCAAATAAAACTGAACTTCACGAGTCGTTTTGTTCCACAGATGACGCACTCGGACAACCATGACAACACTTTGGAGTCCAGCCCAAAGTCGTGGTTGATAAAGCTCATTGAGTGCTGAAACAGGCACAGACCAAACTTCACGGATTTCGGTGCGATGATGTGCTTTTTCAATGCGTTTATCGTAACTAAGATCAATTCCATCAAATTGCCGTGCCTGAGCTTGCTCAAACCATTGTTTAACTTGATGGTGGAGAGTAGGATGATTGGCTTTGAGTGCTAGGACATAATTGGCTTTCTTGTCGATAATCTTGCGTGCAATCTCAGGAAAGTGTCCCCATCGCATCAATAGTCACGATGCATCCGGCTAAATCGAGTAACTCTAATAATGGGGGAATAGCAGTGATTTCATTGGATTTATCTTCAACTTTCAATTGCGCCAAAACTAGACGTTGTTCGCTTGCCCAGGCACTAACGACATGGAGTGCCGATTTGCCTTGATTTCGGTCATAAGACCCTCTAATTGTCTTACCGTCTATGGGGACAATTTCTCCTCCCATCTGAGTGACTAGGGTTTCTACCCATCGCACAAAGCATCGATGCAACGCTTGTGGGTCAATGAACTCAAATACACGACGGAAGGTGTCATCTGAGGGAATGCCGTTTGGTAATGCTAAAAACTCTTCTAACCATTTTTGCTTACTAATGCCATAGTTTTCGATGTCTTCCCAGCCTTGCGCTCCCGCAATAATGGCAAAAATCGCTATTACTAAGATGTCTATGAGTTGATGTTTCTTCGTGCGCTCAACTCTGGGGTCTTCGATATCTCCGAAGTACTCAACTAAACTCTGTTGAATACATCCGATGTCTGCCACTTGTGTTGGCTTGCTCGCAGTCGGAGTACTTTTGTTGCCATTCACAGATTCTATTCCAAAGCCCTGAGACATATTAGCCTGTTCCAAGAGATTTTCAAAGGTAGCATGGCTTGTCCTCTCAATATCAATCTCTCAGTTCATTGTCAAGTACAATTTATACCAATTTAGATGAGCTTACCCTGAGTTGCACATTTCTGTGTTGAGCCAACTTTTCTGATAACTGCAAACTGTTATAGGTGCGGGGTTCTACCTCTAAACAACGCTTTAAGTATGCTAAATCCGCTTCCTGCCATTTGCGCTTTGCTCCCCGTCGGTTCTCCTGTACTTATGGGTATAAGTAAAATTTATTTAAATAAGCAAGCTAGCAGCTTCTCTCGTAAAGATTCAAAGCTCTTAAAACCATAGCTCTGCCGAATAATTAACTTAATTCTATTATT
>JBFLZA010001158.1:0-1704 GCA_040756535.1 Cyanobacteriota bacterium | reverse complement strand
GACGACCAAGATAATAATTTTCGCTTTTTTAGTCATAAATTTTAATTTTAATAAAAAATCTATTATTAATACATTTTATCATAAAAATTAATAAAAATCAAAACAGGGGCCCTTTCGGACCCCTGTTTTTTCTATATCAACGAATAACCGATTAGTAGCTCAAGCTTCCGCCTGAGAGAGGCAGATTCTTGGTCGCTGGGTGTGTGCTGTCTGCTGAACCAGTCCTGTTACCAACATCAGTGCCAGAGCTGTCGCGATAAGTAATACCATAAACGGTAGTCTTATTGCTTGAAGCATTGGAAACTGACATCTGATAAGTCTTGGTTGAGAGGGCACCAGTTGTGTCGCCGAAGATTCTGACGACTTTTGTGGTACCAGCCGCAATCTGGAGATTGTCGGCTGAAGCCCATCCACCAGCACAGTTATCACCAGTAGCATCAGCTGCACCAACAGTACAACCATTTGGACCAACCGACAACGCAGCCGCTAAAGGAGCAGTGCTGCCGCCATAAGTGTTGGCGTTAGCAGAAGTGACCGTGGCATAAGTTGTGCCAAGATCATCGCTCTTCACGGTTAAGCTGCCAGTACCGGTAATGGTTGCTGTGCCGCCATTCACCAATTCTAACTCTCTGATTGTTATATCATCACCAGTGGCGGTAAGGTTGAGTCTTAAGACTTCCTTATTCGCGCCAGCGGTTTGAGTGCCAGAAGGTGAAGAAGCGTTCAAGCTGACGGTCAAGATACCCTTGTGAGCGCTGAAGCCGTTTGAACCGAAGTTCTGGGAGACGGCAGTTGTACCAACGCTGTTAATGGTATTCTTGCTGATTGTCGCGCCTGATGATCGACCAGTCGCAACGATCCAGTAGTCACCATTCACTGAAGCCGCATCGCCCCAAGTGTTGTCCTCATTCTGGGTTGTACCAGCAGCGCCGGCACATTCGATACCAATCTGGATCAAAGCGCCAGAAGAAGTTACGACCTGAGTCTTGTCAGGCAAATCAGCTTTAATGGTGATGGTTGAATAGCTATCTTTTGGAATAACCAAAGTTCCGCTATCCAAGACAACTGAAGCTCGGCCGTCGGCATCCAAGGTGTAACCGCTTGTATTACCGACCAAGACACCATCAGCATAAACATAAAGTTTAGAGATGTTGCCCAAGGTGCAGTTTGTGCCAGCCTGGCTGTTGTTACCGCAGTAGAGGCCGATTGTCGTTACGTCAATTGGCTCATATTGAGTGGTGAATTTGTATTTCGCCACTTCATTGCCAGTTGAAGAAGAAACGAGCTGGGCCGCTGACGGCATATCAGCCGCTTTTTCAACCTTTAAGGTACCGTTGGCTTGTGTTGACTGTTGTTGTCCTGCGCCAGAAACTGACTTGGAAGCAGTGTTGCCAGTTGTAGCGCCAATTGCTGTAACATCTCCGCCCGCGGCAACATTCCACGCAGCCACAGAAGTGCTGTTGCTAATAACATCAGCCTTTAAGGTCAAGCGAGAAGCAGCCGTTTTAGAGACAACGATTGGGGTTTGGAAGGTGAATGTCAAGGTCGCTGTCGCAGCACCTCCGTCAGTCATCGTGACGGTTGAATTTGAGGTTACCAAGCGTTCATTGACGGCTGTTGCGTCAGTGTTATTTGGATCGCCCCAAAGTTCAAAGTTGTTGAAGTCAGTTACTGGTCGTGTGGCATCGGCCGCGTCAGTGGCTG
>JBFLZA010001157.1:0-1705 GCA_040756535.1 Cyanobacteriota bacterium | reverse complement strand
TTTGACACAACTTCAACAAGCTATCGAAAACGACACCAACTTGCCTGACACGGACAAAGCCGATTTGCTGGAACAGGTACAGGCATTGGCTGAAGCTCAACAGGCAAAGGAACCCACCAAGAAAGAAGGGCTTATTCGGAAGGCAAATAAAATATTTGATGCAACGCTGAAAAGCCTTCCGAATACTGCTGCGATCGTAGAGTCTTGCAGTAAATTATTGCCGATGATTTTGAAGGTACTAGGAATTTCAGCCTGAGTTTTCGATGCTGTTGGCACGACCAAAGAGCGATCGCCCTCACGCTCACGCATCAGAATTCTGAATTCCAGGGACTTTTCGATAGATGGAAGCAATATCGCAGCGAAAATCGATACCTGCGAAGTAAACTTCATCTCCTGGGCGGTAAATTTGAGAAACCCAATCGCCTGAATCGGAAAGGCGAAAACACTCGACACTCATTTGAGATTGATGAATTAACACATATTCTCGTAAAGATGGCGACGTTTGATAGTCAGCAAATTTCTCCCCTCTGTCAAAAGCTTCTGTTGAGGTGGATAATACTTCAACGACCAAGATGGGATAGAGGATGAAGTCATCTGTAGAGTTTGTATCGCGCTCATCGCAAGTTACAGCAACATCGGGATAGTAATAGCAGTCTGCTGACTCTAGCCGGACTTTGATATCCGAGGAGAGAACAAGGCAGGGACTATTATAGAGGTGATTGCCTAATATTCTTACTAAGTTGCCAGCAATAATGATATGAGGCTTCTTTGCCCCTACCATTGCATAGACTTGTCCTCGCCTATACTCATGTTTGATAGGACTAACTCGCTCTCCTTCTAGGTAATCTTCTCTTGAGATGTAGAAGTTTTTGCTAATAGTCATTGGGTAGTTTTTCAGAACGAGTGGCTATTTTGGCAAGCTGTAACCCAACTTTAACAAAGCATTGCAGAACTTACTTCCCGACGCCGTTGGCACGAGTAAAGAGCGATCGCGCCCTTGTTACTGACGGCTGTGTACCTGCCTGGGCAGGGAAAGCGGCGTCCCCATCCAGTCGTGTTAAAGGCGATCGCTACCAGCGCAACATTCCCGCCCTACCTGCACTTGAACGCTAGGCTCAGACGCGCTACTTATGGATCAACAGCAACTCAAAGCCCTCAAAAAGGAATAGGACTTACGCACTGAAAGCTTGAAACATAGATCCGAACAAGCCCCCCTTAAAAAGGGGGGAACCGGAAAAGTCCCCCTTTTTAAGGGGGATTTAGGGGGATCTCTGCGTAAGTCCTAAGAAATTAACATGGGCTGGTTTGCCAGTTTCGGAGCAATTCTAAAAACAAAAATTACAAATTGACATAACTGCAAAGATTTAGACAAGGATGAAAATGGCATCTACCCGCAGGTATGTCAGCCAGACAATCCATTGATAGTTGATATAACAATGATTCCCTTCAGTGAAACTGAGCGACTTGCCGCAGTGCGTCGCTACGACATTCTTGACACACCTCCGGATGGAGCCTTTGACCGAATTACAGCCCTAGCTGCCCGGTTTTTCAATGTCCCGATTTCCATTATTAGCATCGTTGACCATGACCGGATCTGGTTTAAATCCCATCATGGGCTAGAAGTTCAGCAAATTGGACGCGAACCTGGACTGTGTGCTAGTGCGATTTTGCAAGAAGACGTTTACACCGTGCTGGATGCCAAAGT
>JBFLZA010001156.1:0-1708 GCA_040756535.1 Cyanobacteriota bacterium | reverse complement strand
GCAACAGTCGCTCTCATGTGGGGAAGACAAGAGTGCGATTGCTCGTCTCGCGTGTGTGTCGGCAACTGAATAGTGCGTGCATTATTAGCGACGATTAGATTAACTAATATCGCTTCATTTAGTATTTTTGGTGTTTTTTATCTGATAGGGCTAGGGAGCCTCTGTGCCACAGGCACAGACGAACGAAGCAATTTTTAGGCATCAGCCGACCCGCCGGGGAAAAATTGCGTAGTGAGTACACAATCATTTTGTTGTTTCTACCCGGAATAACCTTTGCAGTAGCTGTTTCCAACTGGCTCAAATCAAAGGTTTCTATGCACAAAGTTTGATGTTCGTTTTGTTCCAACTAAGGACAGAAAACAGCAGTATAGGGGGCGCGGGTATGCTTGAAAAAAAGGCAGGATGGATTTTACAGCGCCTTGTGGGATATCAACTACATGCCATTGTTACGCGAATGGCTTAAGAGGGATTGAGAGGTGGCTTCTTTGTTTTCAACGGATTAATCGAATTTATGAAAAGCCTCTGAATGCCTATAGATAACTCTAGATACCTCTAGAGGGCGACTATTACTTTTGACGTAAACGACCAATATTATGAGCAGGTCAAAATCAAAAAAATCCTCAATTGACATTACCGTATCTCTAGATTTTGGAGGAAGCGGCAGCAAAATAATTTACGAGGGTATTGATGGGGGTGTGGCATCGCTATTTATGGAACCTGAGTTAGCTGCCATAACTCAATTCGTCCACGAATTTGACTGTTTTTACGGGTGAACGAGGTTCTACCATGCTCCGTGTCTTCGTTCTAGAGTTTGTACGTTATTATACTACCGCTAAAGTGACAAAACAGGGTTAGAGTCGAATAATGGCGGAATGTATCTGTAAAGCTGGAATATATAGTTATTCCGGATTGGAAGAAGATCCTCTCTCAACTCCAATCGAGAATTCTAGTTTTATCGAGCAGGATTCCTGAACTGCTGCCCTGAATGCAATCGCCCCAAGTTGCTGGTAGAGGCAATTAATGCAGCCAGCTTAGATGGGTTGGATAAGCGAAAGCTAATTTTCTGGGCAGAATTCCGAACTCACGTTGTTTTAAGGTTGATGTTGGAGCGAGCGCACAAACTGCCAGTTATTTTTTCAGCCGTGATTTGAAAGTATTAGATGAGCGTTGACGTAATTGATTAGTTTGTTGTCCGATTAAAACACTGATCAAAACGATCGCAATCCCAATCAGTTGAATTGGCGTAAATGTTTGATCTAGTAAGACGAATCCAATGAGTGTTGCTACTACAGGACTTATCAACCCTAGAGATGAAACAGCCGATGCTTTGAGTTTATCAATCCCCCGGAACCAAAGTGCATAAGCAACTCCAGTGCCGACTAAACCCAGGTAAACGAAGCCCAATAGGTTAGCTGTTGAGAGATGAGTTATTGGTCCTTCGATCACTAGGGCGATTGGCAGCAGAACGATTCCGCCAACTGCTAGCTGCCATCCTGTAAAGACAAGTAGAGAAACTGGGCGTTTCCACCGTTTGACCAGTACTGTTCCTAGACCCATTGTTGCGGCTCCAGCGATCGCAGCTACAATGCCAACACGATCAAGGCGTGCTGTTGGACCGAGAACCAGCAATCCGACACCAATGAAGCCAGCGATCGCTGCCACAATAGACCGCTTAGACGGTTTTTCATTCAATATTATCCAGGAAAAC
>JBFLZA010001155.1:0-1711 GCA_040756535.1 Cyanobacteriota bacterium | reverse complement strand
GCCCGCTCACCCAGCTCCAGTGGAATACTGACAGCTTTACCTAAGCGCGGACGCTCGCGGGTTTGCTGAATGTAAGTTTGTACCTGTGCAGCTCCTCCCCAAGCGTGGAGATAGCTAGCAACTGCATCTAAATGCTCTAGGTACTCTGCCTCAGAAAGCGGGAATGATGCCTGTTCTAAGTATTTCCACATGACCTGAACAAAGATTTTGCCCTGAGTCCGTCGTATTTGAATGTCATAAGAGCGTCCCCACTTGCCGAGCAGGAGTTGGTGCAAGTCCTGTCCTGTCATATCTCTCTCTACCTGGAACATTGTTTACATTTCGTTACAAATACGACGCTTCTTTACTTTATGATACGGTGTTAAAGAATGTAATAATACTCATATCTAGAAGTCAAATCCTTCTGCTGTAAGGATTTGGGCAACCCAGCTCAGAATAGAATTGCTCTACTTTCTTAGAGCAGGGTTTAAGAAATTCTGGGAATTTGTCCAGAGTTGTTAAAAAAAATATACCTTTAGGCGTTTAGTTATGGCTCAAGCTTCTCGCTCCTCAGATGTCCCCGATATGGGGCGTCGTCAATTTATGAACCTGTTGACGTTCGGTACCATAACCGGTACGTTTTTTGGAGGATTGTATCCATTCATTAAGTACTTTATTCCCCCTTCAAGCGGTGGAGTTGGGGGAGGTGTCACGGCTAAAGACGCTCTGGGCAATGATGTCAACGTTAGCGAATTTTTAGCCAGTCATAGTGCAGGCGATCGCACCTTAGCTCAAGGCCTCAAAGGTGACCCAACCTACATTGTGATTACGGAAGATCAAAGCCTCGCCGAGTTCGGTTTAAATGCCGTCTGCACTCACTTGGGCTGTGTTGTTCCCTGGAATGCCAGCGAAAACAAGTTCATCTGTCCCTGTCATGGCTCTCAGTATAACAATGAGGGCAAAGTCGTGCGGGGTCCAGCGCCTCTGTCTTTGGCATTGGTTCACGCCACCGTCACAGAAGACGATAAGATTTCCTTTACACAGTGGACAGAAACCGACTTCCGCACCGGTGAAGAACCCTGGTGGACTTAAGGGTGGAAGGTTGAAGGTTAGAAGGCTAGAGATTAGAACTTTCAACTTTTCAACAAGCCAACGTTCAACTCTTCTTCTCAATTCCCAATCCCTAATCTCTAATATCCTTTGTGAGTTTTTTGCTTAAAAGATGAGAACACGTTCTTTATCGGTGATTTGCACAGTCCTCAGTAAGCAGGTACTCGCCAAAACTGTTGTCCTAGCTTTGGCAACCTTGGCATTTTTCTTCGGCAGTGATATCTACCTTGCTCAATCAGCGGCTGCCTATCCATTTTGGGCCCAGCAAACGGCACCAGAAACACCTCGCGAAGCCACTGGGCGGATTGTTTGTGCGAACTGTCACTTAGCCGCTAAACCTGCGGAAGTGGAAATTCCCCAGTCTGTTCGACCAGACACAGTTTTTGAGGCTGTGGTGAAGATTCCCTACAATTTGGACGCCCAGCAGGTTTTGGGTGATGGTTCCAAAGGCGGTCTGAATGTGGGCGCTGTGGTGATGCTGCCTGACGGCTTCAAGATTGCTCCCGAAGACCGTATTCCAGAAGAGATGAAGGAAAAGCTTGGAGGAGTTTACTTCCAATCCTATAAGGAAGACCAGGACAATGTGGTCATTGTCGGCCCTCTACCAGGCGAACAGTACCAA
>JBFLZA010001154.1:0-1714 GCA_040756535.1 Cyanobacteriota bacterium | reverse complement strand
ATTTTGCGGCGGCGAACCCGATTTTGATTTATCAGGAAACTTACACTTCACCTCAATTTCCAAATTGCTTTCTGCCTTGCCTTCAGTAATGTAAGGGATACCCGCTGAACCACCCAGTTTCATGCCAAATTTCAGCGTCACTTCCTCAATCTCAGCGGCACCGAAGTCTTTAAAAGCACTGATTGCATAAGTTGCGTAGCCCCGAATCATTTGCCGCGCTTGCTGCATTTTGATGACAGCATCTTCTCGAAAGCCCATTGATTGGTTGGGATCGTAATCTTCTGGTGCTGTTGCAGGGGGCATGATCGGGCTAGACTTTGTCTCAACGTATATTTCGTACTTTTGACCATCCTCTTCTATAAGCAGACGTTGCACTTCTGACATGGGCTGTCTCTTTGTAAGTTTTCTTGTGTTTTTTGTAAAGTTAGAGCCAGTTTCACTCTTGCTAAGCTATCCTGGTGTCTCAATTAACATTGTCCTTCAGGGTGCCTGTCAACTAATTCAATATTTTGAAACCAGGTTGCTAAATGGCTCGCTACGCCCTTGTTATTGGAATTTCTGAATATCAAAGCTCAAACTTATCACGCCTCCCCAAGACAGTAACCGATGCAGAGGCTGTAGTACAGATACTCAAGCAATACGGCGACTTCCAGATTGTCAAACGACTGCCTGAGCGTTGGAATCAACAGAATAATGACTATGAAATCGGGACAAAGGCGGTAACTGGCAACGAACTGGGGCAAGCTTTAAGAACGTTTCTACTGGAGCAAGCATATAGAAGCGATGCGCTCATCTATTTCAGCGGACACGGGATTACAGTATCGGATAATCTGGGGCAAACCAAAGGGTATTTAGCAACTTCGGATTGCGTGCTGGAGACGGATGGGAAGCGTATTGTCGGACAACAACATGGAATTGCCTTAGATAGTCTCAATGAGCTGATTCGAGCTGCCGAACTAAGTAGTTTAGTTTTGCTACTCGATTGCTGTCATGGGGGCTATTTTCTGGAACGCCAGCTAGTAGAACAAACGCTTACTGCTTTTAGCTCCCAAAAAGATTATTACGTCATTACCGCCTGTAGAACCTTCGAGCAAGCTTGGGCGATGCACGATGAAAAGCACGATGTCTTTACTGGAGCAGTTCTCGACGGTTTGGCGTTAGAGAATGCCGGAAAAGATGGAAGTGTCAGTGGCGATCGCTTGTTCGATCACATCAGCAGACAACTCAAAGGTAAAAGGCAGGAACCGATCCGCATGGGTTGGGGTAAGTCAATTACGGTAGTGAATTATCCGCTAACTGAAAATACTCCATCTGCTACTTTTACTTTTAATCGAGAAAATCCATATCAGGGACTACAAGCTTTTGAGCTAGGGAAAGAAAAATATTTTTTCGGGCGCGAACTAGCTATCCGCGCACTGCTAGACAGACTCAATAATGCTAGATTTCTCTCGGTTATTGGTCGATCGGGTTGTGGCAAGTCTTCTCTAGTGAAAGCGGGATTGTTGCCGAAACTCCAAAGCGATCGCCTTCCCGGTAGCAGCCAGTGGGAAATCGAGATTTTTACTCCAGGCACTGATCCTATAGGAAAACTGACAGGAATCCTAGCGCGGCGACATCAGGAAAAAAAGCCCTTTGTCCTCTTTATCGACCAATTTGAAGAGGTATTTACTCTCTGCAATGATGAAGTAAAGCGACAATCTTTTATGCGGTTGAT
>JBFLZA010001153.1:0-1714 GCA_040756535.1 Cyanobacteriota bacterium | reverse complement strand
ACGTTCAGGAAGTTAGCGATCAAGAAGCCTTGAATATTTTGTGGGCGGTGAGTACGCTGCATAAAATGACAGCAGCACTGAGTAAGCAGTATCCTTTGCCCTTCCCACTGCGAATTGGGACTGGACTCAATACAGGCTACGCTATGGTGGGTAATACTGGCAGTGGCGATCGGCCCGATTATACGGCGATTGGTGATACTGTCAATGCTGCCTTTCGCCTAGAATCTTCCACTAAGCAACTTGGTTTAGATATTGCTTTAGGGGAAGATACATACCGTTATCTTTCACGTATAGGAAAACAGCCGCTTGCCTTCCAGCAACATACTGTGAATCTCAAGGGTTATGACACTCCCACAACTACCTATGCTGGTACTTATACGGATTTAGATAATTTTTTAGCAATTAACGCCTTAAGTCGAGAAAATAGTGGAGTTGAGTATTGAGTCAACTGAGGTTGGAGGTTACCAAGCATAGCAGGGTGTTAGCGCAGCCTTTGTTTTCCTCAAAGCAAGCAAGTTAAACCTTCAACTTTCAGCCTTCCAACCTTGTAGAGACTTTCCGGCGGTTTGCGTACTCCGTTGGAGAAGCCGCAGCGTCCCATGGTGCTCTCGCAGCAAACGTCTCTACCAACCTTTAACCTTTAACCTTCAACCTTCAACTCGTTCTTAGTTGAACGTCAAAAACGTCTGCGAACTTGGTAGCCACTAACTGACGCACGTCCTCGACACGAATACCAGGAATAAATTGGGCGAGGCTGCCGACAGGTTTATCAGCGATGCCACAAGGGACAATACGCTCAAAGCCTGTCAGATCGGGGCAGACGTTTAAGGCAAAGCCATGCATCGTAATCCAGCGCGACACTTTAATCCCGATCGCTGCCACTTTGCGCCCCTCTAGCCAGACACCCGTCATTCCGGCTATGCGATCGCCTTTGAGTCCGTAGACCTCCAACAGCTGAATCAAGACCTCCTCCAGTTGTCGTAAATACCAGTGTAAGTCTTGTCGGTAATACCGCAAATTTAGGATGGGATAGCCTACCAGTTGTCCCGGACAGTGGTAGGTTACTTCCCCACCCCGTTCTATTCGGTGAAGTTCCACATCGAGTTGAGTTGGGTCAAATTTGAGAAACTCAAGACTCGATCCCTGTCCCAGAGTGTAAACGGGCGGATGCTCCAACAAGAGGAGGACATCATCAAGGCTGGGGTCTTGGATACGTTGAGCTAAGAGCGATCGCTGCCACTCCCAAGCCACAGAATAAGGCACCAGCCCCTGATTGTCTAACAAGCATTGACGCCGCACAATTTACTCCTTTTCAAAAAGTGTTGGAAGTTGCTCCACGCTATAAGGTGTGCAGGCTACTGCAACTTTCAATTGAATTACCATAAGGCGTCTTTTGAACTGTGAGGACGCTGAGAAAAGTAAAGAAATGTAGTCTATTGGTGCGAAAACGGCTTTAATCAGTTAATATTCCTGTCCCTACTTAGACTACTTTGTATGAACTCTGGCACAACGTTAACAACTTTCAGGAAACCTTTAACTAATGTCAAAGAAAGCAAAGGAATCTAAAGAGAATTCAAGGTCTTATGTTCTCTAAGATACAAAATGCTACTGTGAAAGTAGGACTACAGTTTTGGTAGGGGAGATGCTTTTACTAATGCAATCCCAAAGCACGATTAGGATTAGCCTGGTTCTGTTTAAGGCAATATTGCTCCTG
>JBFLZA010001152.1:0-1716 GCA_040756535.1 Cyanobacteriota bacterium | reverse complement strand
TGCGCCTCAGCGAGAAAGTCATTTAAAACGTTAATGAGGGTAACGGTATGAGGATTCACCTTCTCTCGAATCTTATGGCGTAAAGTTGGTTCTGCCCTTAAGTTTGCTGTCAACTTGGCAAATTGAGCAATTTGTCCCTCAACACTCATCCCCTCAAACCTGATCTCAGTCAGCGCCAAATCTTGTAACTCTTGCCATCGGTCTTTTAGCCAGTTCCGCAAAGGCTCGGTATTAGCGCTCTTTTGCAGGTCTTCTAATATATGGCGAGTACAAGCAAGGAGAATATCAGTATATTGAGCATCTTCTGCTTCAATATCTTCTTCATCGGCAGCAAAATAGACTACATAGACTTTTTTCTCTTCTAAAGATTTCTTTAACCTTAGCAATTCTGTTGATTTTCCTGCACCCCGATGACCAGAATATAACTGGCAAGTCTTCGTGTTAGAACGCTGAACTCGAACACCTAAATCCTCCAAAATGTCTCCATCACCGCGCACTTCCCGACAGTCCACATACTTTTCATCGTCTGCGGGTAAGGGTCGAAATGGGTCAAAGGCGTTGTAGAGGTTCGTCAGCAAGTCGGAATTATCAGGCATAAATAGAAGATATGGCGGTGTAGCGCTATCTTAGCCCAGAGTAATTAGTTCGTATAGAGGGTTTCATCATACATTGCTAGTTTTAACCAACGCACTCCGCCATCGATTCACAGCTATTTGCAATCTCTCCGATAACCAGTCATCATACTGAGGATAAACTGGCAATCGCGGTACTAATTCCCAACCCGCAGGTTCTAAGATTTCTTTTAATTGATGATAGTGAGGATGAGGATAATCGGGATTTACTTCATCTTTTGGGCCAATTCCGCCTAAATCTCTGGCACCGGCTTCTACACAGGCGAGTAACCAACTGGAATCTGTAACTAAATTTGGGGGGATTTGGATAGTAATGTCTGGGGGGAGGATTTGACGGGCTTTGGCGATGACTTCTGGTAACTGATGGGGGTCAAAAGGTGGGGCGTCGAAGGTTTGTTGAGTGCCGGGACTGTGGGGTTGAAGGATAACTTCTTGAATGTGATTGTAGCGTTGATGGAGAAGCGCGATCGCTTCCAGGGTTTCCCACCAATCTGACTCGGTTTCTCCAATTCCTAAGAGCAATCCGGATGTAAAGGGAATCCGCAATTCTCCTGCCCGCTCTAACTGTTGCAAACGTAATTCTGGGACTTTACTTGGAGCGTGTTTGTGAACAGTTTGCAATAGCTGAGGGGTTAGTTGTTCCAACATTAATCCCATCGAAACATTAACCTCCTTCAGCTTTTGCATTTCCTCAAAACTCAATGGCCCTGCATTGGTGTGGGGGAGAAATCCCATTGATAGGGCTAGTTCGCAAAGGTCATAAATGTGCTGAAACCATGCCTGACGGCGTGAGGAATGGGGATGCACTTCACCGCTGAGGATGAGGATTTCGCAGACATTTTGAGAAGCAAGCGATCGCAAGACTCTCTCAGCCTCTGATAGGGTGAGCCAAGGACTTTTACCGGGATCGGTGCGAAAGTTGCAGTAACTACAGCGATTAAAACACTCGTAGGTGGGTACAACGGTGTAAGCGGGGCTGTAGGTGACAATGCGGGAAGATGGCATAAGTTTAGATTTTTAACGCAAAGGTACGCAAAGGTAAGCGCAAAGGGGCGCAGAGGAGAGACGCGATAAATGGGCATTT
>JBFLZA010001151.1:0-1721 GCA_040756535.1 Cyanobacteriota bacterium | reverse complement strand
AAAGCTATGCTAGACCTAATTTGGAATGGTGTGATTTTGCAGATTTCGCGACCCACTACGAAACATCTGATGAGTCAGCATGGAAAACTCATCGCTTTCTGTAATGGCGAAGCTTATCTTAAAGTTCCATCGCTGCCAATTTTCCGGATGGCGAGAGAAAAGTTGCCTGATGTAGAAGCAGCTTTCAAGAAAGCTTTTGGTTACAACGTCAAAGATAGTTTAGTAATTGGCAAAACTCGCAATTGATAACGGGAATACGCCAAGAACTTAAAGTTAAGTCGCATCTCCAATTCAGGGATGCGATTTTTGTTGGGGATGAAAGCGCGATCGCTCTCCATGATTCGCCCCCGTTCGCAAAGAAGTAAAGAACTATTACAATTACAGCAATAAGACCAAAATGATATACCGATGCTGACATCTACTGACTTTAGCGGACTGTTAAATCAACGCTTCTTTGAGAATTTCTTGCCGATTCCAGCAACCAGCCGTTTAGACCTGGGAGAAACCACTCCAGCATTTGAACTGCCGGACATCACCAACGGCGGTAAAGTCAAGCTATCAGATTACAGGGGAAAGCAACCTGTAATCCTTGCCTTCACCCGCATCTTCACCGAAAAGCAATATTGTCCTTTTTGCTTTCCTCACATCAAAGCGCTAAATGAAAACTACGAGCGTTTTACCAGTTTGGGCGTCGAGGTGTTGATGATTACGAGTACCGACCAACAGCAGAGCAAAACTGTTGTCAAAGACCTGGGTTTAAAGATGCCCTTGCTCAGCGACCCCAGTTGTCGGACGTTTCGAGCTTACTGTACGGGTCAAGCTTTGGGTGCGCCTCTGCCAGCCCAATTCGTACTTGATAAACAGGGAATTCTGCGTTATAAACATTTGTTCTCCTTCCTCGACCATAACGCTGAGGTGGAGAAGCTGCTAGATACGCTCAAGGGATTGTAAATTACTGGAATCTTACTAATAAGTTGATTTCAGACATAGATAGTCGGGCCTGAAATCAACTTGGGATAAGAGCGGTTCTCATTTGAATCAAATAGAGAACCTAACCCCCTACTCCTTCCCTTGTAGAGAAGGGGAAAAGCTCCTCTCCAGCCAAAAAAATTTATTCCTTTTCCCTACCCTTGTAGGGGAGGGTTAGGGAGAGGTGGAGAGGGGTTGGGGAGAGGTCAGAATGTAGCATCAGGGAAGTGGACGAGAAACCCTGCGGAAAAGCGGCACATTGTTAGCCATTGAATTCGCCATCAACAGGATATTTGACCGTTCTATGGTGGGAAAACTAATGCGATAAATGAAGTTATCCTGCTGCCACATTACTGAGGAAAACTCATAGGATGGCTTTTGTTTCGGCCCTTCTAATAGATATCCTCTAATATCTTTCCTTAAGGTGATGGGATCGCCTGCTGTTTTATGTTTTTCCAATTCTCGCATTGCATTGAGGGAAGTCTTTCTCTCAACCGAAAAACTTCCGACTAAGCACGGTTGGGGGTTACTGTAGCAGGTAAAAAGGCTAACCGTATAAATTAACGGAGTTTCTGACGGGAAGACGCGGACAATCAACTCCGAAGGATCTACATCAGAGGGGCCGCTGAGTAGAATTTGGGACGGCAAGCGCATGATCAACCCAGGCGGGATGCTGCTTTGAATTGTCTCTAAATGGGGAGTAAATACAGGAGCGGGACGAGCCTGTACGGGCACGTTCTCAGATGCCCTAA
>JBFLZA010001150.1:0-1721 GCA_040756535.1 Cyanobacteriota bacterium | reverse complement strand
AACAACAGTACTGAAACTAGCTCAAAGGGCAGCAAATAGTCACTGAAGAAATGCTGAGCAAGCTTCACAATGGAATTGTCACCCACAACCGCCGGGCCTGTGTAAATAGACCAAGGCGTTGCCAGTACCATCGTACACAGAAGTGCAAACAACCCGAAACACACTAGCGCTGTTGATGCTTCACGAATCCATCGATTGGCGATTGGTGCAAAATCCTCTTGCTTGTTTACCAGCATGATGGCAAACAAAATTAGGACGTTAACTGCCCCAACATAAATCAAAATTTGTGCTGCTGCTACAAAGTCAGCATTAAGCAAAAGGTATAAACCCGCAATGCTGATGAAGACACCACCGAGTAAAAATGCTGAGTAGACGATGCTGGGCAATAAAACAACTCCCAGCGCTGCTCCTACCATCATTACCGATAGTAGAGCAAATGAAATAATCTGAACCCCTTCCGCTAGATTCACCGTTACCTAATCTCCTTGCAATGTATTTCTAGTACTCGCGCCCCTGTCGCTGCCTCTGATTTTCCTCTCACTCAAAGAGGTTTGAGGTGCATCTCATTCAGCTTTAGTATCCGCTATCGGCTTATCTTCCATCACCTGCTATCAGTGTTAACCATTGGATAAAGGCTAGGTTGATATTCGATAGACTGACGCTTCAACAGGCGCTAGGGACTACTTCTTAGCCGCTTCTTCTGGGTTGGATTCCATCTGCTGGGCAATTTCCTCTGGACGCAAACCAGCACGTTGAGAACCGGCTGGCAAATCATGAGGGTCCATAACACCCTTCGGTAGGTAGGTAAGTTCGCGCAAGGCAGTCACCATCGGGTCTTGCGTGACTTTGTAAGGCAAGCGTCCCATCGCCACGTTATCAAAGTTTAGTTCGTGGCGATCGTAAGTGCAAATTTCGTACTCTTCTGTTGCTGATAAACAGTTGGTTGGGCAATATTCAATGCAGTTAGCACAGAAGATACAAACTCCGAAATCGATACTGTAGCTCTTGAGTTTTTTCTTCTTGCTCGCTTTGTCAAACTCGTAGTCTACAACTGGCAAATTAATGGGACAAACCCGAACACAGACTTCGCAGGAAATACACTTATCAAACTCAAAGTGAATTCTACCCCGATACCGCTCAGAAGGAATCAGTTTTTCGTAAGGGTACTGTACTGTGACAGGACGCCTTTGCATGTGGTCAAAGGTAACCGCTAAACCTTGACCAATATAGCGAGCAGCTTGAACGGTTTCTTTGGCGTAGTCGCCAACTTGTTTAAGGAACTTCAACATGGCGTATGTGTGTGTCTCTCTCTTTTTAAAGTCCTTTGTTTTTTGTCCTTTGCCATTGGTCAGTTGTCAGTTGTTTTTTCCTATTAATTGCAGTATTCACAATTGACTAATGACCAATGACGAATGACTAACCGCCAAAAGCAAAAGGAAATGCTAATTTGAGGGCGGCGGTTAATAGTAGATTTACCAGTCCAACTGGAAGTAGGAACTTCCATCCCAAATTAAGCAATTGGTCAATGCGAACGCGGGGAACTGTCCAGCGCAGCAGAACAGCGATAAAGATGAGGAAGTAAGATTTCAGCAGGGTCATGGTAATACCCAACGCTGCTGTAATTACCTGTAACCAAGAACTGGTTTCATTGATACCCAACCAACTGGCTAACTTGTCAAGGGGAATGGGGAACTCCCAGCCACCCAGGTAAAGAATAGAAA
>JBFLZA010001149.1:0-1722 GCA_040756535.1 Cyanobacteriota bacterium | reverse complement strand
ACTAATTTTTTGCCCATGCAATAAATGACAGGCATCTTGATAAACCAAAGTCAACGGTTTATCGGAAATTGGGGAAAGTTTCGCCGTTATTCCAGCTTCGTACAGAAACTCTTGAGCGTCTTTCACTTTAGCGGCAAATTTTACGGCTTTCTCTTGATAATCGGGGTCATCTTGGAGCAGGTGTCCGTATTCTTTTAGAGTATGACCGCAACCGGCAGCATTGATGATGATGGCATCAACGTTCGTACCTTCAAAACTATCAATCATTTGGCGAGCGATCGCTTTTGCTTGTTCTTCCTGTCCTTGGTGATGCGGCAATGCAGCACAACACCCCTGAGACTTTGGAATCACGACTTCACATCCATTAGCGGTTAATACCCGCACCGTTGCTTCATTGACCTTTGAGAAGAATAGACGTTGCACGCAGCCCAAAATAACGCCTACACGATAGCGTTTCTCTCCCTCAGTCGGAATCACTTCTGGTAGGGTGTCTACAAAGGTACTGGGAGTAATTTCTTGTAGATTTGATTCCATCGCTGCCAAGCGGGGAGAAAGGCGTTGGAGTAATCCAGTCGAACGAACCAATTTTTGCAAACCTAATTTCTGATAAACCATCAGAGGCGCTAGCAAAACTCGCAGCCGATTAGGATAAGGAAACAGGGAAAAAATCAGTTTTCGATACAACTTGTCTGGCAAACTGCGCTCATAATTGCGTTCAATTTGGGGACGCATGGCAGTAATCAACTTGTCATACTGTACGCCAGAAGGACAGGTTGTGACACAGGCAAGACATCCTAAGCAAGAGTCAAAATGCTGTACTGTGGCAGTATTCAGAGGAATCTCGCCTTTATTGATAGCATCCATGAGATAAATTCTGCCTCTGGGAGAATCCATCTCTTTGCCAATCACCCGATAGCTGGGACAAGTAGAAAGACAAAAACCGCAGTGAACGCAGCTATCAATTAACTTGGGATTGGGGGGATGATCGTTATCAAATCCGTTAATTTTATTCGAGTTTGAGTCATCTAAATTTGTTAAAGAATTCTCTGAAGTTTGCATGGATGGGTGTAATCTTCCTTACTTTTTATGCGGTGTTGTCTGCGATGAAAGCGTTTTGCTCACATTCCACCGACAAAACGACTTGGACTTAAAATATTTTCTGGATCAAATTGCGTTTTGATTTTCTGCATTAAATCCAGGGCGTTGCCGGTATAACCCCAGACATCTAGTTGCTGCTTCAAGGAGATAGGCGCTTCCAGAATCGTCAGAAATCCACCGTGAGATTCACAGAGCGATCGCATCTGTTGTAAAAACGCGATCGCGGTTGTTTCTACAACATCACCATTGCACCGCAATATCCCCAACCCACTCCCCGCATGAATCAGACACATCACCGAGGGGACGTGGACTTGCAGATGAGTCAAAATGGTCGCGGCGGCAGTCGGTAATACTCCTATTTTGCAAGCGATCGCTGCTTCTGTGTGGGATGCCCACATTTGTTCTTGTAACTTCTGCCATAACTCGGCCTCATCGGCATCTGAATACAGGGCACCCTGTAAACCCAGATGCTGCCCCACTTCCAACCATCGAGCGCACTGTTCCTTCACACTCGGCGATACACTTTGAAAGCGAGCGATCGCGCCAATGCCCTCCCCTAGCCCTAAACTAGCCACGATCTGAGTTGATAGCAAGTCAATAGCCGTGGGCGTCAAGGCTGAAGCA
>JBFLZA010001148.1:0-1722 GCA_040756535.1 Cyanobacteriota bacterium | reverse complement strand
ATTCTTCATCTCCGTCACCTTTGATAATAATGTCTTCAGGAATAGTGGGAATAATGACTTTTTTAATAGTCTTGGCAGATTTAGAAAGTAAGTCAACATCTCCCAAGTCACGGAGGCACTCAGTTAATCCGCGAAAGTAGATTTTAGAAACTGGTTCTACTTTATATTGTTTGTTTCTAATAATAACTGTATTGGTCACTAATCAACTCCTATAGATTGATAATAGCTGCTTCTATTTTGCCGTTTCCAGTCATCGAACCGAGCTTTCAAATATTCATTCATTCGCTCTTGTGGGTCGCGTCGTAGCTCATTTAACTGCCCAATCATAGCGTTAATCATTTCTGCGTCAAACCGCGTCCACAGTCGCCACGCGCCATCAATTGACTCATCAATATTTACCAAAGATGCGAACAAATCAGCATCAGGCAACCCACTAGATTTAATTGGAATATCAGCAGGTGTTAACTCTTCCCCTTCTGCCTTCTGCTTCCTGCCTTCCGTTTTAAAGCTGTGCAATTCAATCAGCTTGCATGGGAGTATTTTCCCATTTACTACTTGCGCTAAAAATAGCGATTCAAACTCGCTAGCTGAAAGCGATCGCACTTCAAACCCAAAACATCCAGGACTGTCAATCCGGGGAAGAAGTGCGGCGACACGCTCGGCTACTTGAATTACAGTCTCATCAACTTGATAATTAACTCGCCATTTTTCATGCAAGTAGTTTAACAGCGACTCAAAAGACGGGAGCATCGCCCTAGAGCATGGGGTAATAATGGCAAAGTCATCAGCCCACTCAATTATTAAATCACGCGGCATCAGCGCACTGGCGGGCCTGTCCTAAGTATTTTACTTTCACTGGCAGACATCCAGTGCCGTTATACGTGATTCTAAGAGTTATTTGAATTTGGCTTTCATTCAAGTTAATTTCACCATCTGATGGGTCAACGATCGCTTCTGGATATTCAAATGAAACTATCTTTAAATCGTTCTGGATTACAACGAATGTAGGTTTGAAGCGGTTGAACAAGCTTTCAGTTAACGCTACTCCCCCAGTGGTTATCGTATAGGGGATTTCGTAGGAGACGAATTTACCAATTAGGTCATTGCTAAATTTCAGCGCTCCGTCTGCGCCAACGGCAAATGATAGCGTAGCGGTGGCGAGGTCAATAGTAGCAAATACCCCTTGCACAAGCGGAACTGAAAGGTTGTTCACATCCAAGTAGCTAGCAACTGCCCCCTCAACATCAGCTAGAATGCCAAACCCCTCTTTCCCCGCAACGGCTGCTGGGTAAGTATTGCGATCAATCTGCACACCGTTACGAGACAAGAATACAGGCAGTCCGGCGATCGCTTCAAACGCATAGCCAAACTTCATCCCTAGCGTTGCAGGTGTCTTTTTAGGGAATGTCATTTGAATTCTGGGGTTGCGCTGCCTGGGGTACAAATCCACTAATTGCATTTCACCCAAAGGAGTCACGGACATTGTTTCTTCCATCTCAATCCCTTGATCAAAGGTTACTTCAGACGGATTAGGGACAACAATGAGTGGACTTGTTGGACTTTCTAAGTCACGGAGGATAACATCCGTGACCATTTTCGTTCCGGTATATAGCTGATTAGGCATAATTATAAGGAGTCTGGTTTAATTTTATATTATTGGGTGCGATCGCAAGATTCGCATCTAAATTACAACATTTACGTCAAAATCATGTACTTTAACTA
>JBFLZA010001147.1:0-1728 GCA_040756535.1 Cyanobacteriota bacterium | reverse complement strand
ATCACCAGCTAACTCAAGTATCAGTCTATTGCTATTGCTGGAAACATAACTTTTTGTAGTCATTCGAGGGGTAGAACTTCAGACGTGGAGCAACACTGAAGGGGTGACAAGCAAGCTGAAAGCTTGATTCATCAGGCTTTCCACCCTATTGACCTACGAAAAGATATCAGCTTATTGACAGGTTTATTGAGAATCAGCTTTTGGACATTACTGGTTACCGATAATGATAATCATTCAGGTGGGGGAGGGAGGGCGAGGTACACCTCGCCCTCCCTCCTACTCTTTTCGTTTGATCAGCCAAAAACCGCTCTTGCTCAAGCAGATAAACGTGGTAAAAAAGAGCGGTTCGTTGTTCTTAACAAAACCGCCCCGATAAAAATGGTTCCCGAATTGTATCTCAACTGTCTGAAGTCTCAACTGAGTGCATCTCAACTACTGACCTTAGAAATGCTAGTGTGGCTATTACAATTCCATAAACAGGTACGAATTGAAAGATTAGCTGCCTGTTTGCCCTTACCTATTCTGTACGAGAGTCGTCGCCGTCATATACAAAGGTTTTTAATTTTACCGCAGCTCAGTATTCCTTTATTGTGGTTCCCTCTGATTAAGAGTATTGTTTTAACTCAAATTAAACCCGGAAATCAGGTAATTGTTGCCTTAGACAGAACTCAGTGGAAGCAAAACAATCTGTTCGTAGTTAGTGTAATTTGGAATAAGCGAGCTTGGCCTATTTATTGGCAGTTTCTGGAACACAAAGGCAGTAGTAACTTAGCTCAACAACAAGCCCTACTACGTCCCGTGCTACGCTTGCTCAAGGATTATGAAATTGTTATCGTTGGGGACAGAGAATTTCGCTCGGTTGAGCTGGCTTATTGGCTCAAGCAGAAGAAGGTATACTTCGCGCTACGCCAAAAACAGGGCAATTATATTAAGCTCAAAGGTCAAGACTACCAAAAATTGAGCGAGCTAGGTTTAGCCCCAGGGATGAAGCTGTTTCTGACAGGAGTCAACTTCACGAAAAAGAAGGGATTTGGTCAGTTTTCTCTGGCGGCTTACTGGAAGCGAAAGTATCGCGGTAAATGCCCAGATGAGGGCTGGTATATCCTGACTAACTTGAATAGCTTGGACGCAGCGTTAAAGGTTTACAAAGCCCGAAGTGGCATTGAAGCCATGTTCAAAGATTGTAAAAGTGGCGGTTACAACTTGGAAGAGTCAAAAGCTTGCGTTGAGCGGTTGACCAACTTAGTGCTTTTAATAGCAATCGCTTATACTTGTGCTGGGTTGCAGGGTCAATTGATTAAGTCCTCTGGACAGCAAAAATATATAGGTCGCTTGAAAGAATTGAACAGGATGACGCGACGGCACAGCAATTTCTGGGTAGGTTTGTACGGACAGATGTGGGTTGCTGCCCTAGAAACCTGTAGTGATTGGGTCAAGAATTTAATGATTATTCGACCGAGTAAGCGAAAATTCTTTCAAAGAGGCTTGAGAGCGATGACTGTGATCCAAACAGCTTTCTAATTCTCCTATTGCGTGAAGAGGAAAAAATTAATCGGGGAGGGCGAGGTACACCCCGCCCTCCCTCCCCTCGCAAATGATTATCATTATCAAGAACAGGGCGTTCAACAGCTCATTCTCAACAAGCTTGTCAATAAGCCGATATCTTTTCGTCGGTTAATGGGGTAGAAAGCTTGATAACTTAAGCTTTCTACTTGTTTGTCACCCCTT
>JBFLZA010001146.1:0-1732 GCA_040756535.1 Cyanobacteriota bacterium | reverse complement strand
AATGCACCGAGCAACTTGGTCAACCGCATTTTCATAATCCTCACACTCATTTTTTTTAATAATATCTGATATTCAAGTTTAAGATTGTTAATGGGCAAATCTTCAACAATCTCCTACTTTTAAGATTTTTTGCTGTAAGCAATGATGGACAAAATTCAACCTCCCCCTGATTTCCATTCCTCTACTGATTTCACTCAAGAGCGCCAGTTACTAATAGATTTATTTTGTCAACTGGCTTATCAAGAGGGGGATTTTGTTCTCTCTTCAGGACAACACAGTTCTTATTACATCAATGGTAAACAGGTTACGCTTCATCCCCAAGGCGCATTAACCATTGGTCGTCTGCTACTATCTCATCTGCCAGCCGATACTAACGCGGTGGCTGGGTTAACCTTGGGGGCTGACCCGATTGTAAGTGCGGTGAGTATTGTTTCTGCCCTGGAAAATCGACCCATACCCGCACTAATTATTCGGAAAGAAGCGAAAGGGCATGGCACGAGGGCATATATTGAGGGGCCAAGTCTGCCAGAGGGAGCAAAAGTGGTCGTTTTAGAGGATGTTGTGACAACTGGGCAATCAGCCCTGAAAGCTGTAGAGCGTTTGCAAAATGCAGGTTACAGGGTAGAGCAGGTGATGGCGCTGGTAGATCGGCAACAAGGAGGTGCCCAGTTATATGAATCAGCAGGGCTGAAATTTCAGACGCTGTTTACGATTCAAGAGATTCAAATGCGACACAAACAGCTCAAAGCTTAATCCAGCACTTCCAGGAGTAGCCAAGAGTGGCGTTGAGTAATTTTCCTTACCCTTAGGCGTAGGAGATGTCAGACGGGAACAAAGCCCGCAATCTCTGTTTGATGCCTGAATCCCACGTCTTTCAAGCGTGGGAGTGGATCAATACAGCTTCAGGTTCAGAAATCCCATCGCCATGAACCTGCCATAGCTGTTCCATCACCCATTCGGCAACCTTATCCTGAGATAAAAAATAGGGGCACAAGTAACTTTATGCCCCAAAAAACTCATTTTTTGTCTATTTTCTTAGCTCTGGGTTACCGTTTCTTTCGCCAAGAATTTCTCCAATTCAGTTAAAGCATCGGCATCTACTTTCGTCTGCATCGGGCAGAATTTGGGGCCACACATTGAGCAGAATTCAGCAGTTTTGTAGATATCGGCTGGGAGCGTTTCGTCGTGGTACTCCCGTGCGCGATCGGGGTCGAGTGCCAGTTCAAACTGGCGGTTCCAGTCGAAATTGTAACGGGCTTGGGAGAGTTCGTCGTCGCGATCGCGAGCGCCGGGACGATGCCGCGCAATATCAGCCGCATGAGCTGCAATCTTGTAGGCAATCAACCCATTCCGCACGTCTTCGGCATTCGGCAGCCCTAAATGTTCCTTGGGCGTCACATAGCACAGCATCGCTGTACCATACCACCCAGCCATCGCTGCACCAATAGCAGAGGTGATGTGGTCGTAACCAGGGGCAATATCTGTCACCAATGGCCCCAGCACATAGAAGGGTGCTTCTGAACACTCTTCCATCTGCTTTTTGACATTGAACTCAATTTGATCCATCGGGACATGGCCTGGTCCTTCAACCATCACCTGTACATCATGTTCCCAAGCTTTGCGAGTGAGTTGCCCGAGGGTTTTTAGTTCTGCCAGTTGAGCTTCGTCAGAGGCATCGTGGGTACAGCCAGGACGCAGGGAATCCCCCAAACTGAAGGAGACATCGTATTTT
>JBFLZA010001145.1:0-1756 GCA_040756535.1 Cyanobacteriota bacterium | reverse complement strand
TGGAAGAAGCCTTGCAACAGTTGCAACTCGACCCGCTTATTGAGCAAGTGAATGCAGAGTTAGCCGCCGGCAGCACTCCGGGGAGTAATATTTTACGAGTGAGTCTTAAAGAAGCATCTGCTCTTCACGGGGAGATCGCCATAGAAAACAACCAATCTCCCAGCATTGGTTCAATTCAAGGCAGCATAAAAGTTAGCCATGATAATTTGTTGGGATTTGGTGATTACTTTAGTGCTAAATACGGTCGTACGGAAGGACTCAACCTCTACGACATTAACTATATCATTCCCGTAAATGCTCGTAACGGAACCCTTAGCTTCGGCTATAACAATGGCGATAGCCGCATTATTGAAGAAGATTTCCAGGATGTAGGCATCACCAGCGAGACTCAAACCTATTCCCTCGGTTTCCGTCAGCCAATCATAAGAACGCTAACCAGTGAATTTGCATTAGGCTTATCCTTAGATTTGCGTCGCAGCCAAACCTATATCCTCGAAGATATTCCCTATTCCTTCACAGAAGGGCCGGAAAATGGGGAATCTAAAGTAACAGTTGTTCGGTTTTCTCAATATTGGGTTAATCGCGGTACTCGACGAGTTTTAGCAGCTCTGTCTCAATTTAGTTTAGGGATCAATGCGTTTGATGCAACCATCAACAATACGGGGACTGACGGGCAATTCTTCTCTTGGTTAGGACAATTTCAGTGGGTGCAGCAGTTGTCCTCTAGAAACCTGTTAGTAGCGCGAATTGATGTTCAGCTAACCCCAGACTCCTTGCTATCTCTGGAACGCTTCAGTATGGGTGGAGTTGACACAGTTCGCGGCTATCAACAAAACCAACTCGTTGCTGACAATGGCATTCTGGGTTCAGTTGAAGTTCGCGTTCCCCTGACATCAGACCCCAGAGTAGTACAATTAGCGCCTTTTTTTGAAATCGGCACAGCTTGGAATAATCAAGATATTGACCCTGATTCAGCCATAATTGCCAGTTTAGGACTGGGTTTGCGCTGGCTAATTATTCCCGATTTATCGTTGCGCCTAGACTACGGCATCCCTTTAATTTCATCCGGCGATCAGGGAGACTCACTCCAAGAAAACGGTCTCTACTTTTCAGTACGCTATCAACCGTTTTGAAATACTTCAACTCTTTTTAAGAAATCAAAGGTTTTTTAGGCAAATTGCGGTTCTTTCCAATGGCAACTTATAAGCGCAAGAATGATGACACAAAAATGTAATTCCTACCGCGCGGATGCGGTCAGTTGCCCCCACACCTGAGACATTTACCCACACATGATGGGTAGAAGCTGAAGCATTATAAGCATCAACCACACTATTTCTGATACCGATTGTCCTCAAGGGGTAACAAGGGGACTAGAAAGCGTAGATAATCAGGGGTTGAACAAACCTAGCCCTCAAAAAATCGGGGTGTCTGTTCAACACCCCTTGACCAAAAATATGTTTCCTCAATTCTACCAGAGAGTCTTAGAAACTCACCTAAGCCCTACCCAATATCTAACTTTGCAATTGTTAATTTTACTGCTGCAAAGCCATCGTCAGGTCAGTTTAGCTCGCTTAGCGCAATTGTTTCCGCAACCAATCAAGTACGAAAGTCGCCTGCGGAATCTTCAAAGGTTCTTAAATTTGCCTAACTTGAGCGCCAAGCTGTTGTGGTTCCCGATTATCAAGCAAGTGTTGAAGTAGCAGTATCACTTAATTGGGAGCAATCGAGTTCAAAGAAGACGCGCGAAGAAACTCAG
>JBFLZA010001144.1:0-1758 GCA_040756535.1 Cyanobacteriota bacterium | reverse complement strand
TAGTGTACAAAACAATTTAGGTATTGCATACAGCGATCGGATTCGGGGCGCTCGATCTGATAACTTGGATGCAGCGATCAAGTTTTTTGAAGCAGCTTTACAAGTTCATACTCGCAGTGCTTTTTCAGAGGAATGGGCAAAAATTCAGGCCAATCTAGGAAGTGCTTACCGTTTTAAGATTCGGGGAGACAGGGCAGAAAATCTAGAAAAAGCGATTATTTTTTACACAAATGCCTTACAAGTTTATAGCGATGAAAAGTTTCCTCAAGAATGGGCAGATGCCCAAACTAATTTAGGCGCTACATATATTGATAGAATAAAAGAGGATCGCGAATACAACCTGGAAAAGGCTATTATTCACTGTGAAAATGCCTTGAAAGTTAATACGCGTGAAAAGTTTCCAAAGGATTGGGCAGATACCCAATCGAATTTAGGGCTTGCCTATAGTGAGCTGATGCGAGGAAGCGAAAAAGAGAACTTAGAGACAGCGATCAAGGCGTATGAAGCAGCGTTGCAAATTCATACTTACGAGGAATCTCCTGCAAGATGGGCTGCGCTACAAAACTTTTTGGGGATTGCTTACTTTAAATGCACTCATGGCGACCAAGCTGAAAACATGAAATTCGCGGTTGCAGCATTCCAGTTAGCCTTAAAAGTTTTTACCTATCGTAATTTTCCTAAAGAATGGGCAGCTACCCACACGAATCTTGGTGCTGCATACTTCAGCTCGATGAAAGATAACTGGGGGCAGAATCTGGAAGCAGCAGTTGAAGCATTCAAGTTATCCTTGAAAATCTACAGACGCGAAGCGTTTCCCGAACAATGGGCTAGTGCTCAAAACAACTTGGGCTTTGCCTACAAGAACCAAGGTAAGGTTGTCAAGGCAATCAGGTGTTTTCAACTAGCATTAGAAATTTTCAAACCTGCTGCCTTTCCGAAGAAGAGCTTCAAAACAGCAAGCACTTTGGGCGACATATACTTAGCTGAAGGGCAGTGGACTGACGCAATTGAAACTTATAGCATCGCTATTGAGGCCATAGAAACCAGCCGCTCTTGGGCCAGCACCGATGCTCGTAGACAAGAAATTATGGGAGAAGCCTTTAATGTCTATGCAAGTATGGTGCAAGTCTGCATTCAAGCTGGTCAACTAAATAGAGCGGTTGAAACTGTTGAGCGTTCGCGCTCCAAACGCCTCGTAGATTTGATGGCAAGTAATGACCTTTACTCTGGGGGCAATATTCTTCCAAACGTTAAAGAATTATTGCAGCAACATGAAAGCTTACAAAATCAAATTGACTCAGAACGTTCTCATATTGATTCTGACAGGAACCAAGGGTTGATGAAAGCGGGAGGTCTCATCCAAAATCGTGCTGCTTTTCAAGCTTACAATGAGGCAATTGCCACCCTAGAATGCCAAAAACAGCAAATCTTTGAACAAATCAGGCGGTTAGATCCTGTACTTGCTGGCGAAATTCAAGTTAGCGCCCCAAGTTTAGCCCAGATGCAGCAGCTCATTGATCAACCTACCACCGCTATCGTGAGTTTCTACACAACGACCAACAACACTTATATCTTCGTCCTGCGGCAAAATCAGTCACCTCCCTATCTTCATACCTGTGCAGTAGAAGGAATAGAAACATTGCAAAACTGGATTTATGAAAACTGGTTACAACCATACCTTAACGATGGAGAGACTTGGCAGTCTCAGGTTAGTGATTTCTTAAGTGAGCTCGCTCAACGGTTGCAAATTGATCACCT
>JBFLZA010001143.1:0-1759 GCA_040756535.1 Cyanobacteriota bacterium | reverse complement strand
CTTGGGAAAAATTGTGATTCTGTAAGAAATAATTTCCAATAGCAACTAATAGCTGAACAGCGATGTTCCTTAATCGATTAGAAGCACCTATGTTTCCCTGTACTTTCAGATTGGCTGCAACTTGTAGCATTGTCTGTACCAACCCACCATCTATCAGGTCTTGATTAGCATTCAAAATCGCTGCTTCTTCGCCATTGGAACATCTCAGTAGAACGTCAATCAGATTGAGATAGGCTTGGTGACGTTTTTCGTTCATAGTACGCATCAACGAGTTACCTCTCATCAGTTAAATGTCATTAAACTTACGGTTTGACAAAACCAACAAAATATCCGTAAGCAGAAATGCTAGTCAAATGAACTCTTCTGCTGCTCTAATGGGTGAAACCAAGTTTTACTTATGCACCGAATCAGACGAGTTTCATAGTAAAAATTGCTACTTTACCTCTTGCACACGTACCGATACATGATTCGGATATCCAAATGTTAGAACTGGGTAGCTCTCCATAGTGATGCAATCTCCACAATGGATTTGTTCATCTCCATGAAGAGAGAGGTGTACGCGGATTGAATAACTTGCGCGTAGATCTGCAATCTCGCCTTTTAGAGCAAACTCGACCCGATTCTCAGTCCCCATCTCATGGGAAATATCAGAAATCACCTGTTTGACAACAATCTTAGAAGGAGCATCCAGAGAACTTACATCTTCAAGGTATACATTACCCGTGGCTCCAGAGAATGAACTCAGTTCTTCAGAGAAAAGGATTTGGCCGGTCACGAGTATGGGGGTATTATTTGACGGCATTTTCCTTGATAAAGAGTCAGAATAGCTATCCGAAGTTTGAGTTCAGTAGTCCTAAATTTGAAGGGTTTTGCCAGCTCGTTGATTAAGGAATGGCAACCTAGTTTTTGGGCTGGAAGTTTTCGATTCCGGACTACTGATTTGAGCCTATAGTGACATCCTCAAGTTAAGGAAGGTAGACAACCTTACACGAACCTGATGGGGGTTTTCTCTTGCCAGTGAGCGATCGCATCTATAACGCCTTCTGATTGGGGAGATTAAAGGTGGCTCCAGATATGAAACCCGTGCGAACATCGCCACTAGCAAGTAATCCATCAAAGTTTGTTGTGTCTTCATTGTGAGTCATGATGTTCTCCTTGTTGAGTTTTATGGCTAGCTGAAAAATGACCTTTCAGCGATTAGGTAACCGAAGCTCGGTTGCAGAACCACTATCACGCTCCAGCAGTGACTAAGAAGGGTAAGGTCATAAATTCCAGCGCTCGCCCTATCCGATATCCTGCTAGCTTTGGGGAAGTTAACTGGATGTATGAAATATCAGATGTACAAGACATGAATCACGTCAATCTATAACCCTGGCTGGTCGGATGGATGATGCAGCTTTTCGATTTGGGATTCAGCTATATCAACCGATTCATTATCTTGTCCAACAGCAATTTCTTGCTCAATATCTTGCGTCTGAATTGTTTTAACCTTGCTCAGCCTCTCAGAAGCAGGAAGGTCTCCCCGAGCTTCGTCGTAGAGAGCGAACCAAGGCAGCCCATATTGTGTGTAGAGTTGAGCGGTGATTGGTGTTGGCGGAGGTTTGAGGTTAGTTAACTCCCGGTACTGCTCGCTAGGTATTCGCAGAGTGCGTTGGAACGACACGGAGAATCTTTCTCCGATGCGGATGCGATTGTTTTCAACGGCAACATTCAGCATGGTGGCTCCCTCAAAGTAGCTATCCGTCAGTTAGCAAGCCAA
>JBFLZA010001142.1:0-1761 GCA_040756535.1 Cyanobacteriota bacterium | reverse complement strand
CGCAGGTGGAAAACTGGTAAATCGGAAAGTTGCACTTGGTGGAGTAGACGCACTGATTGAAGCGATAGCCAAAAACCTTGACACTCGCCGCCAGTTAATAAAGGAAGGAGATAGACATCTCATAAGGGCTGGCATTGAAAGCGGGTCATTTGAGTATGGAACTACGGGGTGGAACTTCCGCCAGATTTACAGTACAGAGTTAAAACCGTGGGTTAGCCAAAATTTGGCGATAGCATTCAAAGCGATTGACCCTTGGCGCGAACAATCAGAAGCAATTGTTGCGATTGGTGGAGGTTCTCAACTCCCGGCGATCGCCCAACTGTTGGCGGCTCGGAATGTGATCACCAGTCCTAATGGAACTTGGTTAAATGCTCGTGGGTTGGCGCGGCTGGCACAAATCAAATTAAGGAGGTCAATCTAGTGGGTACTACTTCTTCCAAACGAGTTTCAATTAAGAGTTATTTACTTCCGTACCTGGATGAGATTGGTGAAGAGTTAGGAACAAAAGATGCTTCAGAAGTCGTTCACCAAATTATTACCGAACACAAGCGATTCATCAGAAAAAGCTTATCCGCTTATTCAACTGGAATCATTGAAATGCCTACCCCAGCACAGGTACGAGCGGTAGAGAAACCTAGAAGCTTCAATGACGATGATGTATTAGCTTCTTCTCTGGGTGATTTATTAGATGTTGCTTAAAAAGTTTTTAGTAACCAGCGGCGTGAAGTTTGACCGACCCGCACCGCTGGCTGCTATCCCACAACCGAAGTAAGGAGACATTCAGATGATGACAGATTTTGAAGTCGGATTCCCAGATGGACAGTACATCGCGCACGGAGTTGACCTAGATACCGCGCTCTTGTTAGCCGATGCTTTCCATAAAGGCAGCGATCCACAGCCAATTATCAACGGCATTGCAGACCCAGAAGTTCGGGAGGTAGCACAGCGTATCACTGCAAATCTTACCCGGCATTCAGCAAGGGGGAAGCGTAAGTGAACCCGGTTTACATTGCCGACCACATCCTCCGAATTGAAGGTGAACACCAGGGGCATCCTGACCGAATTTCAGATAGCCTGCGTCGAATCGCTGACCACGCCAATTTATTTGAACCGATGCCCGATAGCCTGACACCTTCCCAACAGCAACAGGTGCAGGGATTCATCCAGCAGTTTCGCTCCTCTTCAGAAGGTCAGGCAGCACTTGTACAAGTCACGCAAGCGATCGCTGGAGGGTATCGAAGATTGCATGAGAAGGGGGTTGCTCGTGCCTAACCAAGAAATCTGGGCAGATAACCTTCGCAGTGTCGGAGTGCCTGAAAATCTTTCCAACCAAGCTGCTGACATCCTCAGCAGACAAGAGGCAGGAGAACTCCCTATCCCCTGCCAGAACCAGACCAGCACATCGTAAGCAGTGCATGGCAATGGTATGCCGCCAAACAGAGCCAGGAGGAGATTGACCAATGAAAGATTACATCGGACTTGCTTTGATTCTGGCTGGAGTTGGTTTTTACTTTCTGACCAAGCAGCCTCAAACTGACCCTAAAGATTTAGTCATTGAACAGCAGTATCAGCGCATTCAAACACTTGAAGCTGAACAGCGCGGTATGGAAAGAGCGCTGGGATTAAATCGCTAAACAATCAAGCGATCGCTCTGTTATTGCAGGGCGTTCGCACATTACTTGATTAAGGAGTCATCATGGATTTTTCATCAAATAAAAGCACTGCCATCGTCAAGTACGAAGGGAAAAAATCTGGTATCCA
>JBFLZA010001141.1:0-1767 GCA_040756535.1 Cyanobacteriota bacterium | reverse complement strand
TGATCCTGTACCACGGATGAGTGCATAACTTCTCTAGCTGACTCATAAGCCAGCGTGAGGACTTCAGTTGTGTTTCGATAATTAACTTTGAGGATACTGGTTCGCCCACGGGCTTTGATACCCACGCTGCTAAAGCTGAACTTCCGTCCCTTGTTTTCTCCATAAAGTTTTTGTGCATCGTCATAAGCGATTACCAAAGAGTCAGTTTCTGGATCTACCATTTGGGTACATAGCTTCAACCACTCCGGTTCAAAATCAAGCGCCTCGTCAATTAGTACAGCCCCATATTGAGCTTTAGGAATTTGTCCTCTGTCAACAGCTTGGATGAAACAGTTAACCAACGCCTGAACATAATCCTCCCCTTTATACTTATTTCTATTTGGCATAATCACTTTGTGGTTTCTAAGCTGAGAGGCACACCAGCCGTGAAAATGTTGAATCGTGACAGGAGCGGTTAACTCTTTGTCTTGAATCATCCGTCTCAACCACTCAGCTAAAGCTACATTAAAACACAACACTAAAATAGGTTTGGGCTGCTGTTGGGCAAGGTATTGACAGCGATAAGCAAGAATTAAAGTCTTTCCAGACCCAGCAACCCCGTGAATAACTCGATGACCCTCGCCAAAATTTCGAGCCAATATCTCTTGTTGTAAATCCATGAGTCGGAGCAATTCCGACTCAACTTGGATAGGGATTGCTGCATCTGGTTCGGATTCTGTTTCTGGAGGAAATAGAGGTAACTGTTCCCCGAAAGGAATCCGAATCTCAGGAAATAGATGCCAACGGATACGCTTAATCTGCTCGTCCGTCAGCGTATTTCCGAATAAGAAAGGGAAACAACCCCATAAATGTTCCTGAAAAGATTTTGCATCCATCTGTCCTGTCATTTCATCTTTACAAATGACTTGGTTTGGATTAAAAACTTCTCCAAAGCTATGCTCATTAAATGTTTTTCTAGAAATATTACTGAGGACAACCCCATAACTATACGGAAAGCTTAATTTTCCTCGATGAGGATGCACCAGAGAATTTACTAGCGCTGCATCTCGTTCTAGAATTTTACAAACAGCATGGGCATATTTCCGGGCTTGTTCCAACGGATTGTCTACTTCCTTGATACCATTCTCTGTACAAATTGTTACTGAAGTGCGCGTTACCTTTCTAACCGTCTCCAAATTCCAATCTTTTACTTCTAAGATTAATAAACCTCGTTCTGGATGAAGAACTATAAAATCTGGATGCAGTTGTTTACGCCCAATCGGAACGTCGTACCACAAAAGGGTGTTTGACTCTAACTTATGAATTAACCTGTTGGCAAGCCGTCTTTCCCCAGCAGTCATGCTTGACCGACAACTATTGTTGGGTGGAATTAAAGTAGCCATTTAACCCTCATTGCAGATGCGTTGCCGTTGACGCTCAGATTGTGTGTATTTCCGGAAGTTGTGGCTAGGAGTGCTTCATGGGTGAAATGGTACGTCTCCTAAATCTCTTTCTTATAATTCCCAATCTGGTTAGATTTATAACGCTGGAGATACCTAGGGACTTCTCTAGCAGATATATGGCATAAACATTCCACTAGCTGAAATCTTCTCTCCACCTTTAGGCTGTCTGTATTTATGAGCGCGATCGCCCTTGACGATCTGGGAACGCTAGAACTGTCTCAGATAAAAAGTGTGATGAACAAACCCGCAATGGTCGCTGCCCTAGCCCTACTTTTAACGGGAATCCCCGCCGCTCCCCAAACTACCAGAACAGTCATAGGCATCA
>JBFLZA010001140.1:0-1767 GCA_040756535.1 Cyanobacteriota bacterium | reverse complement strand
GGGTTGCGCGGGAATGACGTTACTATATTCCACTTGCAACAGTGCCAATAAGGTAGCAGCAATCGGCTAGGATTCATATTATTAGACCTGTCTTGAAAATGTCAGTAGGATATAAAATTAACTAATTGGCTGAGGGGTAGGAGTGAGTTGGACTTGGTAGCCTAAGGCTGTAGCACGATGACAAAGACGCTGGAGTAAACGATCTTGTTGACGGGTATCAAGGTAATTAACTCCTAAATCTCGATAAGGTTCATGCTTAGTAAGCATATGATAGAGAGCTATCAGAATCCGATGAGCCACAGCAACAATTGCCTTTTGATGTCCCCGTCGTGCGACTAAGCGGCGATAGACAGCATTCAGATAAGAGTTTTTACATCTGACTGCGGCATTGGCAGCTTGTACCAAAGCACTACGCAACCAAGTATTACTTTGTCCGGTTCTTCCCCCCAAACGTTGACCAGCACTCTCATAATTACCCGGACAAAGTTTCGCCCACTTAGCTAAGTGAGCCGCACTTTTAAAGCGACTCATGTCAGAACCAATTTCTGCCATCAGCAGTTCTGCTGTTGAACGAGCAACACCAGGAATAGAATCAAGTAACTCTACAGCTTTTCGCCAACACAGAGGTTTGACACTAACCTCAGACTGATCAGGCGAAACTGCCTCAAATAAACAATTATGGTCGCCAGAATCATCCTCAGAAAAACTTTGTGCATCAATCGATTGACTGATCTGGCGGTCAAAAACAGCGATTTGCTCCTCTAAAAATTCTAGATGTGTCAAATGAGAAGCTATCAAAAAGCGATGATGCTCTCGCACCTGCCCTTGTAAAGCTTTTTCCAACTCAATTCGCTTTCGTACTAAGCTGGCTTTCGCGTAAGTAGCTAACACCTTTGCATCGTTTTGACCTTCGGCTAGAGCTTTGAGCATACTGCGTGCAGACACTCCAGTGATATCAGTAACGACAGAGGCAAGTTTGATGTTAGCCCATTCCAATACTTTTTGCAGCCGATTGACAACACTTGCCCGTTCTCGCACCAAGGTTGTGCGTTGACGAGTTAAATCTCGTAAATCCCGTTGTGGCAAAGGCGGAATAAAACTCCCTCGCAGTAAACCATGTCTTGTCAGTTCAGCAATCCACTCAGCATCTTTGACATCTGTCTTCCGCCCAGGAACATTTTTGATATGTTGGGCGTTAACTACCATCACCTCAAAACTTGATTCTAAAATGTTATAGATGGGTTTCCAATATTCTCCTGTGCTTTCCATCGCTATATGAGTAATTTCTAAACTACTCAACCAGCTAGAAAGTAACAGCAACTCCTGAGTGGTTGTGCCAAAACTGCGCGTTTCCTTAGACAATTTGCCGTTCTCAGTTAGCCACAAACAACAAGCAACTACCAACTTTTTATGAACGTCCAAACCAGCACAGTGAGAATAGGTAATTTCCATCTTTATATTCCTCACTCGACCAGGGAAACTGGCTGGATACTCTGGTTAAAAAGATTCTGTCTTGCGTGCTTACCCGTTTAATGGGTTTCACAATTGGTTGTGCCGTTGAGTATCCGGATCTGTCTCTTGCTCAGGCTCAATGCACTATTGTCTAAGCCGACCTCAACTCCAGTTTCTACGGCACAGGGTAACATATTTTCATCCTTGGTTGTGAGCGCAGCTCATGGAGGTCTCTTGCAAAAGTCCCAGATGCGTGGGACAAGTAGGTTAGAGTTGGGTAGCATTTATGACCTACGAACAAGTAAAGAGCCTGAA
>JBFLZA010001139.1:0-1769 GCA_040756535.1 Cyanobacteriota bacterium | reverse complement strand
TATTTGGATAATGCTGATGAATGCATTCGATAGATTCGAGATAACTCATCAATCGGGTCACGGCAGTTTCATTATGCGACGGCTATCACCTCATGTCTGGGTCTGTGTTGCAATGAACGAAAATCACCGTTTTGCAGCCAACTGGACTAGGGTAAATGATTATCCTAAACCCTTTGTAGTTTATATCGGCTTCAATCCAGCTAGACCTGCTAATGACCCAGATAACATTGAACTCTGGATTAAGAAGCTGAGAAATCGTATCCGGTTTGAGAGATGTGAAGGCCCACGCATTGGTAAAGCCGATCGCACGGGGATGCCCAAAGAAGCTCGGTTCTATGGTGTTTCAGCTAAAGATACATTAGCGATCGCTGCTGAAGATACGATGCCATTTTAAACCTATCACCTTGGATGCTCTTGCTCTTAGAGCATCTTTTTTTTGTGAGTTAGGCAACATGAACACCCACTCACAACAAACAATGAAAATCTCTTCCCAACTCCCGACTCCCGACTCCCGACTCCCCATTTTCACGCACAGCTAGCGCGGATGCTTGCCGATGTATTGAGGAAACCTGATGCGCCGATATATTCCGTATCACGCAGTTGCAAAGGTCGCTCGTCTGTACGGTGCTATCGAAGTGAACTGGAGAGAAAGCGATCATAGCTTTACCGGCTTTGTCTGCGAGTCTTGGTGGAACTTTCCGCCACGCAAGTTTGCCCAAAACTGTGCAAAGGTAGTCGGCTATCCGATCGCAATTCGCAGGTCAGAAGGCCCCGGTCGGTTTTCTATGTCCGTCTCAGTCGTCATACCAGACGGAGAAATCAAACTGGGTTGGGCATCTAGGGGTTCTCGCGTTCAGTTAAAACCTGACCCGTCATCCTCTCAAATAACAAGCTATCGCTAAATATTTCGATTGTCTTGCATAGCTGGAGCGCTGCCCGTGTCTCCAGCTTTTCTTTTTTTCTCAAGCCCCTACGGGGCGGGAGTGGGGAGTCGGCAGTGGGGAGTCGGGCTTTTAACCAGAGTTAGAGGCTCTTGGGGAAGGGAGTGAAGAGTCGATCAACTCTATCCCGATTCCCGATTCCCGATTCCCGATTCCCGATTCCCGATTCCCTTGTTTACCCAAAACTCATCATAACTATGATTGTTGCCCTCGGACAAATCAAAACTGACCTCGGTCGGTTCATTTGGTGGTGTCAGAAACACCGCCTCAAACACTCTATTGGTACGAGAATTGCTTATAACCGATTTGAAACATCATTCAAATACAAAACCAACTGCTGTCCTTTTACACCTGATAGTCGGGGTTACATCCACCATCGGATAACTCAGCATGATACCTGTCCTGAAGTAGAAGAACTAGGAAGAAGATTCCTACCGGGTTGGCATCAAGCCTCACTCTATTTATATAAAGCGCCATCAGAAAAGCATTCAGGAGGATATGAAAGCTGGCATTGTTCTCATAGTATCTTTCACTCTTGGCAAGTTGCAATCGTTACTGAAGCTATCGAATTTCATATTGCCACTCACATGGGCAAAAGCCGTGCTTGGGAAGAACCAGAGAAATATCAATCCTTTGCGATCGCACCGGGAGCTGTTTTCAAGTTCAACTCCAAGATGGGGCACTGTATCAGCCCTGTTGAGAAAGACACCTATATTCTACTCTTTGCCAGATATCAAGAAGGCTGGCAGAAGTGGCTTGTCGGCTCAAGCTTCCTAGAGCAAGGAGGTTATCAACAAGCTATCGACTAAACCCCTGCGGGGTGGGAAT
>JBFLZA010001138.1:0-1775 GCA_040756535.1 Cyanobacteriota bacterium | reverse complement strand
CGATATAGCCAGAATAATCTCTATGCTTGGTGTGGGAGCATTGCCAGCAAGCTTTATTACCTACTTTGTGGCGGATACTAAATCACAGAGATTGCTAAATGAGGCTGAAAGTAAAAATCAAAAAGCAGCTTGTACACTCCATAAAGTTATCAGGGAATTTGACAACTGCAAGTCAAAGTTAGCCAACATTAGCAGCCAACTGGAGACGGTCAAAGATGAGCTTAAGGAAGCCCGAAATACCATCAACTCATTAGGTCACAGCAAGTTAGAAAACACGGCTTTTATTGCCCAACTGCAAGCCAGGTTAAACGAATTATCTACCCAATCTCAAAAAGATGTCCAACGTATTGAATATCTAGAGAGTGAGACTGAGCAATGGGAATTTAACTTTAAAACTCAAGTAGAAACGGAAGCCAACAAACGCTTTCAGGTTGCCAAGTCTCAGGAACTAGAAAAGATTTATCATGAACACGATTCTATTACCTCTGAAGCTATGCAGTTGTTTAGACGGCTGCAATCCTGGGGTGAGAAGGTGGCACACGGTCATCAAAGTAAAGCTGAAATTATCAAAAGTTTAGCGAGTAGCTATAACGAAAATTTAGATGAGGTTGGGGAAGCGATCGCACATGAGCGCCAAAACTATCTTCTGCAAATCGAGTTACTAAACGAACGTGTAGGACAGTTGCAGCAACTATTGGCGGGCGATTTATTAGAACCCGTGTATGGTGACTTCGGTTTTGATATCAACGGGAAAATAGCCAACGAGATAGCACGTACCCTGTTTAGTGATATCAGGCTAGCTTTGAGCGTTAAAGGGTTCCAGGTGAAGCCTGACGGCGTTGTAGATGTTGGCTATGGCTATTCGCGCTCTGTGCATCCTAAAGCCATTGTGGAGGCTATCAGCAAGCATTCTGACACGCTGGCTAAGAAGTTAGGACTATTCAAAATAACAAGCGTTCGCAAGCTGGAAATAACCGATTGTATTGTGGTCAGCTACCGTATGGGGCCAGCCATTAAAGCAGATGAAATTAAGCTGATGGTTGGGACTTCTGACGAATTTATCAACTATGTAGTCAGTCATCCTATCCGCTATCGGTTGATAGCAGATCCGGGCGTTGGTAAAACCCCAACCACTGCGGTAATGATTAGCGAAATTGTCAAAGCTGGATGCACTCGCGGCAATACTGGCAAGGGTGAGAAAGTGCCTCATACTCTGGTTACTGTGTCTTACCCCGGTGCTGTTGCTTCACTCAAAGATAGCAATTACCCATTAGAGCATTTTCTTCAATATGGCGATACCACAGCCGCGATTAAGTCCTTTGATGATTGCCTAGACGATGGAAATTTTAGAGTTCAAAACCCCACATTCGCTGCTAATTTCTTTCAAATTTGGGCATGGGATGAACTTGACAACACTCTAAATTCTTGCAGTGAACCATACAAGGCAGGGGAAAACCTTAAGAAGATTTTTAAACAGTTTGGCCACAATAACATCGGTTGGATTGTGTCGGGTCAATCTGTGATGACCAAACAAATCCCAGGTTTTACCAACGATGATCGGTCACTGTTTACCGAGATAATTATCGGCATTCCCAAAATTAGGCATTATCTAAATACTTACGGTAAAGGTAAAAATAGTGAGTCTAACCTGGCTAAATTGACCCGTAACTTAGACGCTATTGAAGAATATATCGACCATAAAAACGAGTTAGTAACCGATGATGCCAGATTATTGAGAGTAGCCTTAATAGTCGATTCCCGTTCACCTAAGCTCT